>NZ_CABTML010000110.1:0-53823 GCF_902485895.1 uncultured Anaerobiospirillum sp.
GTGAAAAAAGAGGTATAAATTATTAAAGTTAAAAAACTGGCAGTCAATCAACGGCATATTTAAAGGCCGATGATTTAATATGCAAAGATTAGTTGACTAGTTTAATACCGCTTGATAAACGCTGGTATGTGGTGGTCAGCTGGTTCTGAACGTTACCTAAATAACGCTGACCTTGCAACGCGCTGTAATTGGTATTTACATATACCGCCATTGCATTTCTCCAAAATGTTTGTTTGCTCAACATGCTCGATCGTGCATAGAGACAATGATCGATGAGCTTACGTTTTTGAGCAGGAGAATCTAGTAGAAAGCTTGTCTACTAAGGCTTCTCACTTTCTAAACCACTCAACGGCCTATCTTATTCCCACATGTGTACATTTGCAGTCACTTTGCATTAAATCGAATGTCAAACTTGTAGAGATATTGTTCATTAGCGTCTAGATATTTCCTTATTCTCTAGATATAACAGCTTGTAAATGCCGTTCATTAATGATTTGCTGAACAAGAGTATTTTTTAGGACTTTTTTGCTTAGAAACTAGTACTGTCAATGATTCTGAGCTACTTTTTGAAACTGTTTCTCAATGTTGACGATATATGGCTTTTTAACAAAATAGTTATCTAACAGCGGCCTTCATAGATACATGAAGTCAACGCTAGATCCGTTCTTTAAACTGCTTTAGAGATGGACGGATGGCTTTTTGTTGAAATGCCGCGAGGTGGCGTTTTGATTAAATGTTGCGTGGTGGGCTTTTTGACAGTGGCGATGGATGGATGGATTAGCTTTTTGGGGATGAAAAAAGGCGAGTATCTACAGGCAGACAATCGCCTTCTTGATAAGATGCAAGCATGACAATGGGCATGCTTGCTTGTGAGATGGTGGCTACCAAGTTAGTTAAGTTAAGCATGATGCTTAGTTGGTAGCCTAAGGCGCTATGAGGTGTCTCATTGCCTGAGTGCGCTTTAGCGCTACAACGATTTAGCGGTTGGTAGCGTAAGCGCGATTAGTGGCCAACAGCCTGAGTTGCGGCCTCAGCAGCTGCAGCACCGGCCTGCTTGAGAGCTGAGCCAACTTCAGCAGCGTGAGTGATGTCGCCAGACTCAATGATGCCAGACTCGATCATCATCTGAGTCATTTCTGGAAGGATGAACCAAGTGCCAAGCAGACCAACTATGGTAAGAACGATGGTGTATGGGAGTGCCATGTACATCATCTTTAAGTAGTTTAAGCGGATGAGCGGAGATAAAGCTGAGGTTAATAAGAATAAGAATGCAGCCTGACCATTAGGAGTTGCCACAGATGGTAAGTTGGTACCAGCGTTAATAGCAATAGCTAAGTGGTCAAAGTGCGCACCAGTGATAACACCGTTGAGCATTGCCTTGTAGACTTCCTGGATGTAAATGGTAGCAACGAATACGTTGTCAGATACAGAAGACAGGACGCCATTGGCAATATAGAAGATTGGCAGCTGCTGATCCATTGGTGCGGCTAATACCCACTCGATGAGTGGAGTGAAGAGCTGCTGCTCAGCGATAACAGTAACAACGGTGAAGAATACGCATAACAGAGCGCAGAATGGTAAGGACTCAGTGAAAGACTTGCCAATTTCTTCTTCAGAGGTTACACCGCAAAAGCCGGTAGCTAAGATGATGATGGATAAACCAATCAGACCTACTGCAGCTAAGTGCAGAGCGAGGCCGATAACTAACCAAACACAGCAGATAGCCTGAATGATAAGACGGAGCTTGTCACGCTTGGTGAGGTTCTCCATGGTAGTCTTGTCCTGTTCAACTAACATCTTGTGAACAGACTCAGGCATAGTCTTACCAAAACCAAAGAGCTTGGTCTTTTCAAGAAGGAAGCAGGTTAAGAAACCGCACAGTACTACAGGAATAGAAACTGGGGATACGCGAACAGCAAACTCAACGAAGTTCCAGCCAGCGATGTTACCGATAATGATGTTCTGTGGCTCACCAACGATGGTACATACACCACCAAGAGCGGTACCTACAGCAGCGTGCATTAAGATAGAGCGTAAGAAAGCACGGAACCGCTCAAGATCATCCTTGAACTCGTCCTGTACGTAATCGTCATTGTTAACACGAGCAGCAGGATTGTTGCCAGAAATAAGATCGTGGTAGTAACGGTATACGCCCATGCAGATGGTGATAACTACTGCTAAAACGGTCAGAGCATCTAAGAATGCTGATAAGAAAGCACCAAGGAAGCAGAAAATTAATGCCAGTGAGGTGTGGGAGCGTACTTTAACTAAAAGCTTAGTAAATATGAATAAGAGCACATCACGTACGAAGTGAATACCGGCAACCATGAACATCAGAAGTAAGATAACTTCTAAATTAGCACCGATTTCGTGGCGCACGTGTTCCATGTCGCAAAGGCCGATGAAAGCTGCCTCAATCGCAAGGAAACCACCAGGAATCAGAGGGTAACAGTTTAAGGCCATCGCCAGAGTAAAGATGAATTCTCCGACTAAAACCCAGCCAGCGAGTACTGGAGATATGAAGGCCAGAATTGGGTTAATAACCAAGCAGGCCAGGATAAACAGTTTGTACCAGACAGGCGCTGTACCCATGAAGTTCAGGGCAAATGCCTTTGTATACGTGATGGTTGGCATAGCAATAAACTCAACTTAAAACAATGACAGCTACATCCTTATGCGCCATACCCCACATAGACGATACTAGCTTTGACAGAAGTACTAACTATGCTAAGACTCAAAAAGTCACTTACAACATCTCTCTTTAAGATAGCTAGCCATCTTTAAGAGCGTATGCAATAAGAAAGATACGGATTTAAGGATCTAGAATTTGCAAATGTTCAGAGTTCCCATCAACGCTTGAGTTTCTTGAAGACGGTTACCTCAGAACAAGTCCCGAAAGCTCTATCACTTAATTTCAGCACACACCACACTATGCAATGCAAACGCATCACTACATAGCGCAATCCGCTAAAGAAACATGATCATCAGCTGCCTTCAACCTACTCTTATAAGCTCAGTTCGACAGCCAGACATTGCAACTAAAGATGCTCAAATTATGCAATCCTGCAGTTGATGCTAAGCATGAACCCAATGAAGCGTACTCAATGGTGCACTAGAATTGAGCAAACAAAGCATTAACAGCTTGCTAAGAGTAATTATAGACAAGTTGCAGTTTGTAACTGTGATGACGTGCAAGAATATGAGAATGCCTCAAAAGCCTTACAAAAAGATGATGTTTTAGCCACTTGCGCTCATGTCTGGTCACTTAAGACATTCCCTTTTTCACGGGGTTCTTAGCAAGATATGACAAACATTCACTTTGCTTTACTTGCACCTAAATGGTAAATATTATCTCTTACGCAATCTATGCAAAAATTACCAACTCAGTGCAACTACCGCATAAATATCCGCTTTATCAGCTTTGTATACTAGATACATACCTGATCACAAGTTTTAGCATTACTCTCTTGCCATCAAAATACCTATACCCTTCTACCTTATCTCTTTACATCCCTTGCGCTACAACAGGAAAAACTAGAGGTGTAAGAAAAGTCACACCATTTAGCTAACAAAGACAAACAAAATGAGGTTAAAGGCCATTTTGCGAGCACAAAAAAGCCCGCTAGTTTTGGCCAGCGGGCAAATTGTGAAGCTTGTCTTTAGTTTAGGAAATGTGGCACAAAGAGTGTGCCTGCTTGTGCCATATTTTTCCCATACCCCTATTGAAAAGCGCAGGGGATTGCTCCCCTACGCGGTTCTATCGAGGGTTCGACAGATTCGGTAGGTTAGCAACTCTCGGGAGGATGCTTTCCTTTTAAAAGACTGACTTAACAAAGTAGATCAGGGCTTTGACCGTATTTGGCAGTATCAGTCGGATTTAAGCTTTTACCGCTTCTTATAAAGCGGCATTTAGGACAGATAAACTGGTGTTACTTTCTGTTGGAAGTTTTGTCTATCCGTCCTTTAAAGTGAACGCCATGGCTCATGCCTACTGAATTGTGACTTGATACTCAGGCGTTCTTTATAAACCACTAAAAAGCAGCCCGTGATTATATATGCGTGTCTATGTACTTATCGCTTAGAACATTGGGGCTACAACGAAGCCTAATGCTACAGAGATGAAGATACACAGTATGCAAGGCAATAACATTGAGTGGTTGAAGATGAACTTACCAATCTTAGTAGTACCTGTGTCGTCCATCTGCACAGCACCTAACAGAGTTGGGTAAGTTGGCAGAATGAAGAGGCCTGATACAGCAGCGAATGAAGCAACTAAGATGTAAGCGAGATCTGGGTTAGCCTCAATGTTTAAAGCTACGATAATTACAGGAATCAGAGCCTTAGCAGTAGCAGCCTGTGAGTAGAGTAATGCTGAGATGAAGAACAGCACAACTGACAGAACTGCTGGATACTCGGCAACGATATCCTTTGAGAAGTCCTGAAGCTGAGCAGAGTAGCCAGCAACGAAGGTGTTACCAAGCCATGCTACACCGAGTACGCAGATACATGCTGTCATACCTGACTTGAAGGTTGGGGTATCAGCAAGTTCGCCAGTGTTCAGTTTGCACTTGATAACAATGAAAGTTGCAATCAAGAGCATGAATGACATGATAGCGCCGTCACGAGCTAACTTCAGAGGCTCAAGCACGGTTAACAGAGCAGCAGAGATTGCAGAACCACCGTCAGCAACGTTAGCCTGTAAATACTGAGTGAATGGTACACGGATAACGTCAGAGATGAAGGTTGCATACAGAACTACGCACAGCACGCCAGTTAAGAAGATCATAACTGCAGACTTAGCAGAAGCTGGGAGCTCTGGCTTTTCGTGAGAAACTGGAGCAATTAAGCCGTTATTAACACGCTCAAGGTACTCAGGATCCTCATCAAGCTTACCCTTGTTAAAGAAAGTAGACATGATGAAAGCAGCAATCATACAGCCTAAGTAGGTGGTTACTAACCAAACACCTAACAGAGCTGGGTAAGACCAGCCAAATGGCTCAAGCACGCCAGTCATATAAACTACAGCTGCAGATACAGGGGATGCAGTAATAGCAACCTGACCTGAAACAACTGCCATTGACAGAGGGCCAGCTGGCTTAATATTCTGCTCCTTAGCAACTTCTACGATAACTGGGATCATTGCAAAAGCAGTGTGACCAGTACCAGCTAAGATGGTTAATACGTAGGTAACAGTTGGAGCTAAGTAGTTAATGTGCTTAGGATTGTTTCTTAAAATCCTTTCAGCAATACGAACCATGTAATCGAGACCACCTGCCTTTTGCAGAGCAGTAATAGCAGCGATTACGGACATGATGATGAGAATAACGTCGGTTGGGATGGCACCAGCGCTCATGCCTAAGAATACGGTCAGAACGATAACACCAAGACCACCGGTATAGCCGATAGCCATACCACCGAGGCGGATACCCATAAAGATCACGCCAAAGAGCACCAAGAGGCGCAGTATAAGCATAATATCCATTGTATCTCCTTATGCCCCAAAGGGCAGAGCCTCTATCAATTATGTAGCCTAGCAAAGACAACAAACCCCCTACCCCAGTTTTCTCAAACTTAGGCTCGGTTAATTGAGTGTTTAGCTTGGTAGAAACTTTAGTTACTTCACACCACTGACATGCTGCCAATAAAATCTGTACAGCACATTTGTGTAACTAAGTTTTCCTCTTACAAGAACATGTCTTAAAGAGAAATCAATAGAAGCAATTTAGGATATGTAACCAATCACGGTTACAAGATGAACAAGTCACAATAACTCATACACAACGATTGCCAAAAGCATAATGCAAGAGACATGTATATCTTTGTCTCTTGCAAACAGCAAACTGCACCTTATTCAAGGTGCAGCACTCCCTAGACCCTTGACCCTGTTGCAAAAGCAACAGGGCAAGAGGGCAAATGCCAGTGGTGAGTGAGATTAATCTTTTGGCAAAAGCTGTCACATTAAATAAAGTTATGATTGTGACAGCGAAGGCTCTTACTTCTTAGCGAAGTGAGCACGGCTCTCTGCTGAGAGGTTTGACTTAAGCATGTTAGCAGGAGTTAAGAGCTCATCTAACTGCTCTTCAGTCAGTAAGTTGCGCTCTAAAGCAACTTCACGTACACGCTTGCCAGTTAATAAAGCTTCCTTAGCGATAGAAGCGGAGTTCTCGTAGCCGATGTATGGGTTTAATGCGGTAACGATACCGATTGAGCCTAAAACAAAGTCTAAGCACTGCTTCTCGTTAGCGGTAATGCCATCAACGCACTTCTCAGCTAAGGTACGGCAAGCCTTATCTAACATCTTGATAGACTTGAAGACTTCGTAAGCAATAGCTGGCTCCATTACGTTGAGCTGTAACTGACCTGCCTCAGCGGCGAAGTTAACAGCAACGTCAGCACCGATTACGTGGTAGCAAACCTGGTTAACAACCTCAGGGATAACTGGGTTTACCTTACCTGGCATAATGGATGAGCCTGGCTGCATCTTAGGTAAGTTGATCTCGTTGAGACCGCAGCGTGGGCCTGAGCCTAATAAACGCAGGTCGTTACAGGTCTTGGAGAGCTTAACAGCCATACGCTTTAAGGTGCCCATTACGTGTACGTAACCAGAGCAATCTGGGGTAGCAGCAACTAAGTCAGCGCAGGACTTGAAGTCGTCGCCAGTGATCTCACGTAAGTGCTTTACAACAACCTTAGGGAAATCTGGGTGAGCGTTAATACCAGTACCGATAGCAGTACCACCGAGGTTAACCTCGAGCATTAACTTACGGGCTTCCTCAAGACGCTCTAAGTCTTCGTCGAGCATGGTTACAAAAGCGTGGAATTCCTGACCTAAGGTCATTGGAACAGCGTCTTGTAACTGGGTACGACCCATCTTGATTACGTCCTTGAACTCTTCTGCCTTCTTAGCAAAGGAGTCACGCAGAAGCTTGATAGCCTCGAACAGGGTGCCGATGTCGTCGTAAGTAGCAATCTTAATTGCTGATGGATAAGAGTCGTTGGTTGACTGTGAGAGGTTTACGTGATCGTTTGGATGTAAGAACTTGTACTCGCCCTTCTGGTGACCCATCATGGTCAGACCAACGTTAGCAATAACTTCGTTGGTGTTCATGTTGGTGGAAGTACCAGCGCCGCCCTGGAGCATGTCAACTACGAACTGGTCGTTGTACTTACCAGTTAAGATCTCGTCACAAGCCTTAACGATGTAATCGCACTTCTCTTGATCAAGAAGCTTTAACTCGCAGTTTGCTAAAGCACAAGCCTTCTTTACCTTAGCGAAACCATAGATGAATGAAGGATAGTCACAAAGATGTTCACCAGTGATGTCAAAGTTCTGCTTTGCACGGAAAGTCTGAACACCGTAGAAAACGTCGTCAGCAATTTCTAACTCACCGATGAAATCGTGCTCTAAACGCATTTTAAAACCCCCAATAGAAAATTGAACTCTGCTAAGTTGCAACAGCTAAAAGTCATTGAGCTCCTCTTTTGAGGTTGCTTAATGAAAGCGCAAACAAATCTATTTGAGTCCAAGATGAACTCATAAACTTTGCAGAGCCGCTCCACCTACTGTTTTAAAGCAAAGTTACAATCACATGGTGATTGGCCAGATAGGTAAAGCTGATACAAACCGTCCACATCTCAATGTCTTACAACCTTAAACACTTAAGATTAAAGTCATCTTTAAGCTCTAACTGCACTACATACTTAACAGTTGCTAAAAGCATTTAAGTTGATGCAAAGCATCTGGTCACTTAAGTAGCAAGTCATCGCTTGTGAAGACATTTACATGGTAATCACTTTGCTGGTGCATTTTGCCAAAATTGATCAAAAGTGTGAAACAAAGACCAAATTTCAGCCATTAAACCTAATACAGATCACAAATCTAATAGAAAAACATCCTTTTATACAAAAATAATTTGCTCTAGCTAAACTTTTATGCATATAGCAAATTACTAATCAAAACATGGCTAACAAGTCCGATAGATATAGGGTTTGCACTATTATGGTGCTACATTTTTGCCCAATTTGATGATTCAATTTCAACATCATTTTGTGATGCAATAATCTTTCTTTAAGACAACTTGGGTTTACTTGCCATCACGAAGCAATTTTTGCGATCTCAACAAAGCCAGCTAAATCAAATCCTAGCGGCCTTAACTAAGTTACGTGTCTATTACGACGACCATCTTAAGAACATGTAAGATCTGTAGTTTTTGATAAATCGTTATCAACTAGACCACTTTTAAGTGTTCTATTTTGGTGCAATAACACCACAAATCGCTTATATATGCACTTGTATACTTGTCCAACAAGTTAAGCACGAGATCACCACTTAAGTAGCTAATAGAACTCAATTTTTTAAAGATCAGAGTCCCCTATCTTTTCAAAGATCACACGCCAAGATCATAGGCTCTGATCCTGGCCTCAAACCTAGGAGGTTAAGCCACTTTCTATAGACCACTAGCAACTCCATATCTTGCTCACGGCATAACATGAATGCTGTTCTACTTGTAATTAGCATTCATGCACACTGATGTTCATACTCATGTTTCAGATTTTTTTCTTTACTCTTTGTTCTTTGCTCTTTGCAAGACTCAGCTCATCGCTACTACCTTAGCTGTTCAAGGAACCAGCTTTCTGTAGCCTGTTCTAATCAATGGTGCTATTAAGCTTCGCTCTGCTAGTGTCGATCCCTTCTTTTCTGCCAATACTTTTATCTTGCAAAAGTGCGTGATCTTATCTTTTTAAAGCTTTGCTATTTTTAAGATCACCGATGTTAGTGCTAACTCGTATTATTGCAGCTACACTGTTTTGACTTTATTTAGTTACTCTTGTGCTAGTGAAGCTGTAGACGCAACTATTCATTTTTAAGATTAGAAACCATGCTGCAGTTGTTTGATATGTATGAAGATCATGAGCTCGCTCTGAGCTCAGCATAAGAGTTTGGGGGCTTTTGATCTTATTAATTATAACTTTGGCAAACTTTGACAATCTGTACTAAGAGCAATTAAGAAGACGGCTGCAAGTCTATTTAGCTGCATGAGTCTATCTTGAGCTAATAGACCGCTCCTCGGTCAATTTTGGTCTGCTTGGTATTTAGTTGTAAGTGGCTGGAATGGATACGAGCTGTTTTGCTGTTGATTGTGTTTTAGTTTGAACTGATGGTTCTATTTGAAAAAAAATGTGTTGACCGAAATCAGATACTGTACGTTAGCTGCATGCAACTTTGTGAAGTCTAACAAGCTTTGGCAACTCATTTTATTTGAGGCGCTCAATGAGCTTTTATTCTCACAAGATTTAAAGTACATTAGATAGAGTGTGCTTTAAGTACTCTTGCTTAAGGTACCAACTTAGCTAGCTTTATCTTGCGGACAGACACTATGGGATTCATTCACCTGATCCAATCGCTCACGCGGCATCGTTTAGTTTGGATTTTGCTGTTTTTACTGGGAGTTGTATTAGAAGGCTGCGGCCTGTACTTTCAGTATGGCTTACGCATGGATCCTTGTGTTTATTGTGTCTATGAAAGAGCTTTCTACATGAGCTTCATCATTGCAGGCTTAGTAGGCTTTCTCTATCCAAACTTCTTCTTGTTCCGACAGCTAGCCACCTTAACTTTCCTCACAGGCTCTGCAGGTGGTCTGTACGTAGCTTTTGAACACCTTACCTCTGTATACCAAACTGGTTTTGGTGCTACTTGCAAGCTTAAGGCAAGCTACCCATCCTTTATGCCGCTTGATGAGTGGCTGCCATGGATGTTTTCTCCAACCGCGAGCTGCTCACCTCTTGGTTGGGAGCTCTTTGGCTTTAGTATGCCTGAGTGGATCTTTGTATCCTTTGCAACTGGTTTAGTGGTTGCCTCACTTTTCTTACTCTCAGAGTTCTTTAAACGCAAGCGCAACAACTACACCAACTTCTACAGATAGAGAACACATAGTCAAGCTTTTCCTAAGCTATAGTTCTAAGTCAAATTTCTGTACTGACGCGGCTCCTTTAGGAGCCGTTGTCGTTTTTAGACTATGCGTGCGTGATATAAGCCATATGCTATGCATGCGTGATATAAGTTCTCAGCTATGCATGCTGGTATAACCTTTATGCTCTGCAGGCGGAACATAAGCTCTATTCTTTGCGCTATTAAATTGAGTGAATAGAGTGTGGTGTAGGTAAGGTGGATGTCATATGAGCCAGCATAACTGCGTGCTTGAGTAACAAACTGCAACAAAGCTATTTTTGTATGGAACTTTCGGACTAATTTTGCGTCTATTTCTTCGTTAACCTTAGCTAAGGCTTATAATCAGAGGCCTGCTATGCTAACATGTATACCTACTTTTGCTTGTATGCATACAGTGCTCAAAAGTACGTAGCAACGCAATTAAGCACAGCTTTTGCGTGAGTGTTTTTTGGTAGTGTGGTTTACGAAGGTAGTGCTTTGTAAAATGCTGCAAAGATAAGCTGTTTCATGCTTGCAGAACTTATCTTATAGCGTGGCTTTAAGAGCTTAGCTATACATATGAAGCTGCAGCAATTAGTTTTTTAAGGACGGAAGTTTTAGGTATGAGTGACTCAGTTGACTATGAGTTTATCGATGATCAAGACTCGCTTTTAGATGTCTGTGATCTTATCGACTCACTAGAGGAAGATGAGTACATTGGCCTAGATACTGAGTTTATGCGTATTACATGCTACTACCCAGATTTCTCCTTAATGCAGCTGTCCATTCGCGGACAAAACTACCTCATTGACGTATGGATGCTTGAGGGCAATGTTCAGCCTATCATCGAGTCTTTATGTCACACCAAGGCTGTTGTTTTAGCCTTCTCCTGCTCAGAAGACATTGAGCTTTTAGCTCATGAAGCCCGCCGTATTAATTGCGATGTCATCCTGCCTAAGCGTATTTATGACATTCAGCTTTTAATGTCCTTTGCCGGACACTCTTATGGTCGTGGTTTAAACTTTGCGCTACAGCAATTTTTGGGCATAACCTTAGCTAAAGATTGCACCCGCTCTGACTGGAACCGCCGTCCTTTAACTAGTGGACAGCTTATCTACTCAGCTTTAGACGTCGAATACTTAGAAGAGCTCTTCCATGAGGTATGCAAGATTACTCCAAAGGAGAATTTTGAGTATTTCAAGGCCGAGATGGATTACATTCGCCAGTCCACCATTGACGAGCCAACTGAGGATGAAGCTTACTTATCCATTCCTGGTGCCGGCATGCTCAATGACAACGAGCTTAATGTTCTGTACCATCTAGCTAAAGAGCGTCAGCTCACTGCACAGATGGATAACGAGGCTTTAAATCGCGTTATTACCACTAAATCTATGTGGCAGTTAGCCCGCTACTTACCTCGCTCCAAGGTTGAACTTGAAAATCGTGGCGTTAAGTACGGCACTATTAGACAGTACGGAGATAACATCTTAAAGTGGTTAAACTTTGCACGCAAAGCCCCGCGCTACGAACATTTAACCATTCCTTACGATTACTACTCACATCGTAAGAGCATGCAAGAGAATCTTGATTGCCTTAAAAAGGCAGTGGCTGATGCAGTAGAACGTAATGGTCTGTGCCCACAGGTGCTCATTAAAAAGCAGCTGCTGAATGACTACTTTAGAGCTAAAGCTTTAGGCTACACACCACTGCTGCAACAGTCATGGCGCTTAGAGATTCTTGGCAAGATCGATATTCCACTCGAGCCAATGAGCAAGATTGACGATGACAATGGCTATGGCGATATGCCATCCCCTCGTTACGTTACTGACTACATCAAGCTTAACGATGTCAAATCGCAAGATCATGCGGAAATGAACTCACCGCAAAGCTAAAGCGATACTAAAAAGGCCAGCAAATGCTGGCCTTTTTAGTATGTGCTCAATGCGAGAGCCTCATACTATCTCTTTAATGTTATGCGCCACTTGCTAGCGCCTTTGATAGCAAGCTTCCATTCCTCCTGCTTGCCATAGCTTTTCTAGCAAGCTTCCATTCACCATTATTGCCGTACATTTGATGGTGCTAATCACTATGCCTGGTGGTTGGTGGAAGTATGCTAGAGTCTTGAGAGCAGTTAACAGGATGTGATTGTTCTTTTGTGAGTTACTGCTTTTCGACCAGGATTTCGAGTTTGGCACTACCTGTATCTGCATCTGCGAGTACATTGTAGAGTTCGTCTACTACACCTTCTAAAGCATCGTAGAGCTTAAATGGATAGTTAACGATGAGCATACCGCTACCGCACATGCCAAAGTCTTCTTTTTGCTCGCTGACACAAAGCTCAACTTGCAGCAATGGACGGTTTAAACGACGCATGGCGTGCACTAAGTTCTTAGAGTGATCATTCATGCGAGCTAAGACTGGATACCAAACAGCATAGATGCCCTGCTCGAATCTGCCTAAACCTTTCTTTACGGCCTCAACAGTCTGACGATACTCTTGCTCTTTTTCGTATGGCGGGTCAATTAAGATTAATCCACGGCGCTTAATTGGTGGCAGCAGCGCATTGATAGTATCTAAGCACTGACGCAACTCTACACGCACATTACGCTTACGCTTAAAGATCTGCAACAGACGCTCAAACTCACTTGGATGAGTATCATTTAAGAAGATGCTATCTGAGCTTCTTGAAAGAGCATACTCAAAGTATGGAGAGCCTGGGTACATATGACCCTTGTTAGCATCTACCTCTTCTTGAGCCTTAGCTACTACTTCATAAAACTCAGGTACTAGCTTTTGAAGACGCTCATTGTCTTTAATCAATTCCCAGCCAGTGTTGTACTCATTGTTCTTGCGGGCAAAACCTGAGTTTAGATCATAAAGGCCTGAACCTGCGTGGGTATCTACCACGGTAAATGGCTTGTCCTTCTCAAGTAAGGAACGCATGATGAGACAAACAGTCATGTGCTTAAGCACATCTGCGTGATTGCCAGCGTGAAAGCCGTGACGATAACTGAGCATCTAAATCTCCCAAATCAACCATACTGTGCTTACTTATCTATGCCAAAGATAGTGCAATGTTGCACCACACCTTGAGATCGCAAAAAAGAGTCACCATATATAAAAACAAGCGACTTGCTAAAGATTAGCATGAGATAGCAAACAAGCGGTGCATAGTTTAACAAACTATGGCTTACAAAAGCCATTTAACCGCAAGGTTCTTTTGTTTAGCTAGACCTTTTCCACTAAAGTGTAAGCTTAATTTAGTTAATGGCCTAAGCTAAAGCTAAGTTTTATTCGCTAAACTCAAAAACAAGTCGATAGCACTACTCGATGTAGTTGATTGAACGAGACTGCTAGCTAACAGCTAAGTTGCTTAACAAAGTACTTAAGAAAATGAGTTAGTTAAGCCCTCTTTAAAGATAAGAGCTTTTCGTTAAAGACTATCGCAAGAATTCAAGACCTCCAAGGAGACCATAATGAAGTTTTCCAAGCCGTCTTTTAAGTCAGTTCTCGGTGGTACCGTTGCTGCCTATTGTTTATGCCTCTTAAGCACCACTGCTGTTCAGGCTGCTACTCAGTATGATGACAAGAGCGCCGCATTAAATCACCACGCTCGCAATACCGTGGTTAACAGCGTTAGCTTAGATGCCAATGCCCAGGCCCCACTTACTCTTAAGGCTACCCCAACTATCAAGGGTCCTGAGGCTATGGTAGATGAGGCTACTTTAACCGAGGCTCAGTCAGCACAGGATGCTAGCCGCAACTACCTTCAGGGCTTGATGAGCAATGACGTTGCTGCTGTCTACAACAACAGCCTGCTGCGCCTTGAGTCTGATGCAAAGAACAAAGAAGTGTTTAGCGATGTGCTTGACGCTAATGAGGCATTCTTAAACTACGCTGATCGTAATAGCGGCTTTAAGAGCTTTGACTACTTAGGTTCTGGCAGCATCTCAGGTCGTGATTTAGATAAGGCTAACAAGACCACTCACGAGCTTTCAGGCGACATTAGCTTAAATGACGAAGTTGAGATGGTGATGTTCCAGGTTGAGTTTATCAACAACGCCAAGGCCTATGTGGTAGTGCCATGCCGTGAAGCCTCAGAAATTGGCTCAGATAAGGTTTCTTTTGGTGCTGATTCTGCAGTGATTTTCACACCAAAAGATCACGCCGAAAACTTCTTAAATAATGATCTTATTACCTCTGCCTTTGACGATGGCTTCTTAGAGCTGCAATTCAACCCAGCTTACTAAGAAATCGCAACATAGCGCCCGCACCACCAGCATAATTGCTTAAGCAAGGCGCTATGTTCTCTTAGGCTTTGGTAATCCAAGCATGAAAAAAGCGGCTTAATTGCCGCTTTTTTCATGTCTCAATGCCACCTGACTCTTGCCTTGCGCTTTAGCCTTTGCCTCAGGCGCTGATCTTTATGCTTTAGCCTTTCGCTGTGGCTTAGAACTATTGAGCTTGGGCTGCCTCAAGCTCATCATTGAGCTCCAGCCAACGCTCCTCGCACTCTTCTTTTTCGCTAGTGAGCTTAGCACGCTCTAAGATCAGAGCTTCAAGCTCTTCTTTGCCACTCTCATATAAAGATGAATCAGCCATACGCTCATCAATCTCTGCTAAGCGCTCATCAATGGCAGCCATCTGCTTTTCTTCTTTTTCAATCTTGAGTTTGATTGGACGCAGTGCAGCACGCTTTTGCGCCTCAAGCTGCTTTTGCTCTTTACTCTTGTAAGAGCTAGTAGAACTTGAGCTGCTATTAGCGCTAGTACCTTGAGCATTTGAGCTTTTGGCTGTAGCAGTATTCTTACCATTAGCCTCAGCAGCTGCAGCTTGTTGCTGTTCTCTAAACTCACGGGCACGACGCAGCAAGAACTCTTGATAATCGTTAAGATCACCTGAAAACTCGCTCACCTTACCAGAATCTACTAACCACAGCTTGTCCGCAATAGCCTCTACTAAGTGACGATCGTGGGATACTAAGACTAATGCACCTGAGTATGAAGCTAAAGCAACAGACAATGCCTCTCGCATTTCAAGATCTAAGTGGTTAGTAGGCTCGTCAAGTAAGAGTAAGTTTGGCTTTTGATAAGCAATTAAAGCTAAAGCTAAACGAGCTTGCTCACCACCTGACATAGTGCCAACCTTATCAAAAACCTTATCGCCCTTAAAAGCAAATGAGCCTAAGAAGGTGCGTAAGTCTTTTTCCTTAGCATCAGGATCAACACGCCATAAATGCCACAGAGCATTTTGATCTTCGTTTAATGACTCGAGCTCATGCTGAGCAAAGTAACCAATCTTAATGCCCTTACCGATGAGTACCTCACCGCTTACAGGCTTAAGATCGCCCACTAAGGTCTTAATGAGGGTGGATTTACCTTGACCATTCTTACCTAACAGGGCAATACGATCGCCGCTTAAGAGCTCAAGATTAACCTTGTGTAAGATGACATTGTTTTCTTGAATAATCTCATGCTTAAACGGTGCATCCATCTCGTCTGCATCGTTCTCAAGCATGACTACGCTATCGCCATCACTACTTGCCTGAGCAGAAGCAGCGGCATTGACCTTATCAGCCTGTGCTGCAGCTTTTAACGCTGCAATCTGTGCTGCATCAATATGATAGCCTGCATCAAGCTCCTTTAAGGAGGCAATCACTTGTGGGGTACGCTCAGGCTCAGGGAATGAGAAGGAGAATGGAGACTCTTCTTGAGTAACAGCGGTAAGCTGCATTCTATCCATTGCCTTAATGAGTGACTGAGCTTGCTTTGCCTTACTTGCTTTATAGCGGAAGCGATCAACAAACTTCTGCATATTGGCTAAGATCGCCTCTTCACGACGACGAGCTGATTTTTGTGCACGAATCTTTTCAGCACGCAGACGCTCATAATCAGAGTAGTTACCGGTATACAGTACTACCTTACCCTCTTCAAAATGCAGAATATGATCAGCAAAGGAGTCTAAGAAATCACGATCGTGGGAGATACATAAGAGTGTGCCTTCATAGCTACGTAAGTAGTTTTGTAAGAACAGCACAGTATCTAAATCAAGGTGGTTAGTTGGCTCGTCAAGTAAGAGTAAGTCAGACTTATAAATCAGCGCTTGAGCTAGGTTTAAACGCATACGCCAACCGCCTGAAAACTCTTTAACTGGTTTATCTAGCTCATCAGGGCTAAAACCCAAGCCAAGCAGTAACGATCCAGTTCGTGCCTTTAAAGTCCAATAGCCAGCAATGCCAAGCTCATCTTCAACTAAAGCAATCTTTTCACCCAAGTTAGAGGCATAGGCAGCCTCACGACGCTTTAAGAGCTCTTGTACAGTCTTATCACCCTGCATGACATAGTCCATAGCAGAGATACTTAAGGCTGGAGTCTTCTGTGCTACTGCAGCAATCTTTAAGTTCTTAGGCACGCTAATAGAACCAAGCTCAGGAGCAAGCTCACCTTGAATAGCAGCAAACAAGGTAGACTTACCGCAGCCGTTGCGTCCGATAATACCGACCTTTTGGCCAGCTAAAACTGTGGCACTAGCTCCTTCGATAAGAACCTTGGAGCCACGCATAATCGTTAAATCTTGTAATGAAATCATAATTTTCTTACTTCACGCAACGCTAATAACTGCAACCTAAAAGTAGCCGCAAGATCCTATCACATAAGGCCTAAAACATCACCGTTTTAGCAACCTTATACAATAATCCTCCACATAAACCCAAAGATCATTATGGAACCAAAGAGGCTACACTGCTCATAAATCGCTCTTTAGCTTAGCCATGCCCTTTATCCCCATAATCGGCATCCACCAATAAGCAAGAAGACAAGGCATACATGAAAACTATCGACAGGCATGAATGCATGCAACTAAGCTAATGCCGCCACGCTAGAGTCAACTTTGAGATGTGCATTGTCATTGCTATGGAAAGATTAGCTTAAGGATTAGTCCGGAGGGATTTGCTAAATGGTAGCTAGTACTCACATGCCATGGCTTGTATGGGATATGGCTCAATGGGCTATTTGTAAGCTTGGCAAAGTACTGAAAATCAAAAGATCAGTTGCAAAAGACTTAGCTATACGGCTAGCTAATGTGATGGGAAAATCTAGCTATGAGGTCTTGCTTATGTGCTCATGTCCATAGGCATTTGCTTGTGCCTATGAACTTGAGGAGGCATTTGCTAAGGTAAGTGCTGCAGCTTGACAGAACATATGATGCTGCAAATTATGATGCTGCAGCGGATGGCGCTGCGTGGAGAGTTTGGTGCAGCGCTGATTATGGGTTGCTACCTACTCGCTTAAGCGACGGAAGGTCTGGCTTAAAGTAATACCATCTTCAGTGCGGATAATACGTAAGGTTAAGGCTGCCTTACCACCAGTCTTCTTAATTTGGGAGACGACTAAGTATGGGATTGAGGAAGCACGGCACTGATGAATGAGGTTTGGCAAAATGGTAGCTGAGCCGATGTTCTGTGAAATGATGTTGCTTAAGTTAGTGGTTGCTGGAACTACAGTAAAAGTCTGAGAATCAGCTAAGCCATCTTCAATGGAGTAGCTTAGATCACGAATGCAGTCTTGGTACTCTCTATCTACGATAGTTGGAGCTACGTACATATTGCCGCTTTCAGCACGCAAACGAGCAGAGAGCTCCTTAATAAGAGCACGAGCAAGACCAGTGGCCTCAGCATTTAAGGAAGTGGAGCAAGAGCTGTTAGTTGAGAGCTCTTCAACAGCAACATATGGACGGTTGTTTTGCTGTTGCTGCTGATACATGCCGTTTTGGTTTGGATTCATGCCATTTTGGCTTTGGTTCATGCCCTGCTGTTGATTTTGAGCAAGCATGCCTTGATTGCCTTGCTGCATTGCAGCGCCGGACATACCATCAATTTGCTGAGAAGGCATTTGATCGTAGCCAGTAAGTAAGGTCTCGCCACCTTCAACAGTACCTTGTACCTCGCTTACAGAGCTGTATGGATCAGCTGAACCTAACATGGCATTGTTTGAAAAGGAGGCATCCTCTAAACGATCGCTTAGAGCTACATTTTTACGCACGGCATTTGGATTAGTCTCCATGGTGACTGGACCGTAAGCATCAGGAGACAGGCCTAACATCTCGGCATTAGCCATATCAGGAGCATTTTCATAGCCATCAGCTTGTTTCTTCTCTTGCTCGCTTACTGCAGCTTCTGCCTTTGGCGCAGGATCATTCTTATTAGCACCAGAGAGCATATCATCAATACTGTTACAGCCACTGAGGCTTGAGACGAGTAATGCTAGAGCAGAGAGAACAACAACCTTCTTCATAAAAACACAACCTGATAGAACAGCCCGAAATTCAAAACTTAGGCACACGTGTTTGCTTAATTAGCTATCAACTAAGAAAGTGCCATCAAGAGATTAGCCAAGTGCTAACCAATAAAAATAAGAAACTATGCACCCAAGCTCGGGTACATTACCCATAATGATAGCGTCTAAATCATAGTTTGCCCTTAGTAGCTTAAGAGCGGCTCATTATGGATTTTAGGCAATGGTCACGCATGATAAACCATTGCCTTAATTAATTTTAAAGCAAGTACTCTTACTTCTGTGGGAAGCCTAAACCACCGAGCTTACCGCCAGCTAAGAGGTGCATGTGGATGTGAGGAACTTCCTGACCGCCATCTGGGCCGCAGTTAACGATTAAGCGGTAGCCTGACTTGTCTACGCCTAAATCAGTAGCGATCTTCTTAGCGATGATAAAGAGGTGACCTAACATCTGCTCATCCTCTGCCTCAACGTCTGAAACAGTTGGGATTGGCTTGTTAGTAACGATTAAGATGTGGTGGTCAGCCTTAGGAGCAATGTCCTTAAAAGCAGTTACGAGATCGTCGTGGTAAATGATCTCTGAAGGAATGTCGCCGTTAATGATCTTTGTAAAAATGGTTTCTTCGGCCATGATCTGCCCACCTTAATCTGTTTTATTTACCCATAGAAAGCACAGCAAACTATAAACAACATAACGCGCAATCAAGCGCCACACTGTCATTTCCTGGCTTTGCTAAAGGTAATGTTAAGTTACAAAAATAATTTAGGTCATAACAACCCGCCTCTATTATAGCAAAGCAACCTCATCTAATTGCCCTGCTGCTACATTGTGCAGCATGAGCTCACACAAGTTCGTTTTCATAGCCAGATATATACACCCGCTATCAGTGCTATCCTCGCTTTGCACATAGGCCATAGCAATACCGCAAGTAGCTTTGTCTTGACTAAGCGCTGCAGGCTAACACAGCTACGATGCAAACACGCTATGAGCGTTCTGAGATAATAATCTGCTGCTTATGATGCATGTGGAGGAGAACTACAGCCCTTGCTAGCCTGTGACATCGTGGCAATGAGGATCATCCTCCAAACATATTTGCTAAAGATCACGACAGACAAACTTCCATTGCTCTAAAGCCATGAGTCCAAACAGCACACAAATACGATATTTATCAGCTTTAATAAAAAGCAAGTTCGAAATTAACTAAATATTTTTTACCTAGTGTAAAGCTGATGCATTAGGGCTTTCAAAATACAAACGCCGTATCTTTGGGGCTTTGCGTCATTGGACTTTTGGCTAGCCATTTTGCTACTATTTGTTGCAATCTTTTCTCAACAAGATTAGAACAGTAACTTACAAATGGCTTATATATGCGTTTTGTATTTTAAGCCCCATAAGTTCACCAGGCAGCTAGTATGCAATAAAGCTCATGTTTGGAGCTTGAGAGAGTGCATCAGAGCTGCTCTTTAGTTTAGTTGTATACAAGGACATGCTAATGGTCACCAGACTAAAAGCCGTTAATGGTGTTGTAGGCGAAGGCGTTAAGTTTGATCGCATTCGTCGTGTAACCGGTTACCTCGTAGGTACCTTAGATCGTTTCAACGATGGTAAGCGTGCTGAGGTTAATGAGCGCGTTAAGCACACTTTTGATAAGTTCACTAAGACCGACAACTAAACGCTTCATTTTTGAAGATCAGCGCCTAGCTGTCACACGACAATTCAATGTCATAAAGGGCCCGTTAAGGGCCTTTTTACTTTCTACAACACACGCGGCACACAAGCAATCTCCCCTTCACGCCATCTAGACTTTACAGCGCCCGCCCCATCAAATTATCGAATTGTCCATAGATCTGAACATGATGTTGTCTATTGATCCTAAATATGCGCCATATAGATCACAGCATTGAATAGCAAGATCGCAGTAACTGAACCATAACCTTCAAATAGTGCTAGATTTTAGTTAGTGCATTTGGTCATGGGAGTACGCAATGGCAACGAAATCACAAGCGCAGGCTAATAAGAAAGAAAAGTCAAATGCCTCTCAACAGCATGCTGCAACTAACAAGAATGGCAAACCAAATGCCCATCAACAGCATGCAGCTGCTAAAAATAAGGCAAAGCCAAATGCCCCTCAACAGCATGCTGCAGCTAACAAGAATGGCAAGCCAAATGCCACTCAACAGCATGCTGCAGCTAAAAATAAGGCAAAGCCAAATGCTGCTCAACAACATGCTGCAGCTAAAAATAAGGCAAAGCCAAATGCTGCTCAACAACATGCTGCAGCTAACAAGAATGGCAAGCCAAATGCCCCTCAACAGCATGCTGCAGCTAACAATAAGGCAAAGTCAAATGATGCTCAACAACATGCAGTAGCTAACAAGAATGGCAAGCCAAATTCAGCTCAACAGCATGCAGCAGCTAACAATAAGGCAAAGCCAAATGCTGCTCAACAACATGCTGCAGCTAACAATAAGGCAAAGCCAAATTCAGCTCAACAGCATGCGGCAGCTAACAATAAGGCAAAGCCAAATGCCACTCAACAGCATGCAGCTGCTAAAAATAAGGCAAAGCCAAATGCTGCTCAACAACATGCGGTAGCTAACAAGAATGGCAAGCCAAATTCAGCTAAACAGCATGCAGCTGCTAACAAGAATGGCAAGCCAAATGATTCTCAACAGCATGCGGCAGCTAACATGGATGGTAAGCTAGATGCTTCTCAACAACATGCAACTGTTGCTGTAACAAATGAGACATCATCAAAAGTGGAGCAAAAACAGCTTAAACCTTTTCCGCTTATTATGTCGCGCCTTAACTATCTGCCATCATGCGTAAAAAATTTTCCCGACCTATATAACGCCATCAATATAGCTGATGATTGCATGTATAGCGGTCCTAATTCAGGGCTTACCAGCGGTTATTGCTACATACGCAAGACAACCTTCCATGATATGAAGTATCTTATCTTGTGGTATGAAAAAGCAATTAGACAAGACTTCTTTTATTACTTTAGTTACAGGAATGGTTGCCGAGGTTCTCTTAGAACTAAGTCACTCAAATACAAAGGCATAAGAGGCTCTCTTTACATAAAACGCAACTCAACATGGTCTCTTGATTTCTACCCATTTAGTTACGGCAACGGTAAAGGTGAATTGTGCCTGATGGTGCTCCGCCAGAGCGATTTTGAACGTGGTCAGCTAGTTGATGCTCGAGTATTTGAGAAGTTTGGCCCTGAAGAGCTCTGCTGTCTGCTGCAAGATGTTTTCATCCTACGTTTTATTTCCAATCAGAATAGGCTTGTCATTACAGCAAAAGATAATGACGTGATGAGAGCTCCTAAAGTTAATAAACTGTGCAAGAGGTATGGGGTTAGGCTCAGTCTACAAAGCAACTATAAGCCGATGCCAAGGATTGGCATTGATGCATTTTTCAATGTAATTAACTCATGTAAAGATTTCCATTACAAAACCGATCTTGCTTTAGACATTGCCATTTGCAATTTGCAACTTGATCTTAAGTACCACCTGTTACAAAAGCCGTTGTATGACGAAAAATGCATGGATTACAAGGATCCAAACAATAGAGGAAGACGATATAGAGCTGCTGCTGCGCACCACTCCAACACCTATTCTTTACATGATCTCTTTAAGCTATAAAGTTTATAACACAAGCACAATGATATTGGTCTAACATTGCGTAATGGCTAGTTCTTGAGCAGTTTACTAAGCTGCTGCGTCCCTCACAAAATACAAAACATATCCACTAAAATTGATCGCGACAAAATAAAGGCTGCACTGTCGTGCTCTCAATAATGCCCTTAGGCTTGGGCGTTGGCTGCCTTGGTCTTTTGCTTGTTTAGTTACGCTATAGCTGAGCGTTGAGCTTTTGGTGTTTGTGCTGTCTTTGCTGTCTGCGATCTAGCTTGTATCGAGCTGTTAAGACTATTGCAATGACTACACATGGATTTGATGAAGCGATGAGGTGATGGGATTTTGCCTGGGGTTTGACTTGAATGGAGCTGCTGAGGTGGGATTTTAAAAACGAACAGGCGTAAGTGCCTGTTCGTTGGTTTAAGCAAAGTGATTAAGTGAGCTTTCGGTTTGCTTAAAACTTAAGTTGAGTCGTTAACTACTGCTTGTTGCGCATCATGCCCATGCCCATACCGCAGGCACGACCAGCAACAGCAACACCGCCAACCTTAGCAGCTAAGCCTAAGATTTCCTTGGCAACAGTAGCCTTGTCACCGTTCTTAACGTCGGTATTCATATAGCGATATGCAGCATAGCCAGCTACAAAGCCAACCGCAACACCGGCAAGAAAGGTCTTGTTAGAAAGCAAGGTGAACATTGATAGTTCCTTTGTTGATTTAACTTAGATTCAAAAGATAAGGTCTAGCCTGTTCTTCTGAGCATCTTAATTTAGCTAAAGCTTACTTAGCTTCAGCCTGAGCAGTAGCAGCTTCCATCTGAGCCTTCTGCTCAGCGATTAAGTCCTCAAGACGCTCTTTTTGAGCCTCAAGCTCTTCAAGAGTCATGGAGCTGCAAGCGCTGCTCTCTTGGCAAGAGCCAGTGTCTTTGCTCTGATCTTGTGGGCAAATGCCAAGGTTCTTTAAACGTGAGTCAATAGACTCCTTGTTTTGCTCATAGATCTTGTAACCTACGACACCAGCAACAATACCTGCTGCCAGGCCGATGAAAATGTTTCGATCGATCATGTATATCCCCTGTGCCTACAGCTAAGTAAAGAGATCTTGCTGTAGACGGTTAGAACTGCCACTAACGTGACAGCAAATGGCGGACTTGCGTCCAAAAGTAGCTACTGCAAAGCAGTAGACTAACTATTCTGTTGCATACGCCACCTAGCTAAGAGGTCTATGGCTTGCTTTTCCTTTAGCTTTAGCTTGGCATTAGGCTTTAGCTTGCACTGGCGGTGATGCATGGCGCGGCGCTTTATGATGCTGCTATGCATTATGGTTTTACTCAATGATGCTGCTAGCAGCATGGTGTTACTCACGGGTCTTTTGTTTGCGCAAGAGACGGGTGGAGTTGAGCACTACGCCTAAGGTTGAGGCGTTATGAATAATGGATGAGAACAATGGGTTGATAAAACCTAAAGCACCCATGGTCATCGCAGCAGTATTGATGGCTACTGTGGCTGCAAAGTTCTGCTGCACAATACGCATGGTGCGCTTGCCAAGAGAGATGAACTCTGGCAGCTTTAATGGATCTTCACTATTGATAGTGACGTCCGCTGTTTCCATAGCAGTATCAGTACAGCCTGAGCCCATAGCTACACCCACATCGGCATAAGCAAGTGCTGGCGCATCGTTAACGCCATCGCCTACCATTAATACCGAAGAGCGACGTTGCGCATCGGTGACAAAACCAGCCTTATCCTCTGGCATAACCTCAGCCTCGTAACGATCTAGGCCAAGTGACTTTGCGATCTGGCTGGCTGTGGTCTTGTTATCACCGGTGAGCATGACGATCTCATCTACGCCTGAGTAGCGCAGACGGTTAATAGCACGCTTAAAGTCAGGACGAATTGGATCAGATGACTCAATTACACCGATAAGCTCGCCATTAGCAGCTACATAGATAAATGAGCTTGCAGCGCTACTACGCTTTTCTTCAAACTCAGCTACACCGCTAATGTCCTTTTCGGCCATGAAGCGACGTGAGCCGACGATAACCTCACCACCAGGGAAGGAGCCGTAACTCTCAATATCTGCCTCAATACCACGGGCAATCACATTGCGAGTTTCAAGATTACGTGGAGAGACTATATTGCGCTCTTTAGCCGCCTCAAGTACTGCAATGGCCATTGGGTGGGATGAATATGCCTCTACAGCTGCAGCTAAAGCTAAGACGGTCTTTTCGTCATACTTAGATGTAACGGCGATGTGGTTAATCTCTGGTCGGCCTTTGGTGATGGTGCCAGTCTTATCTAACACCACAGTATCCACAGAAGCAGCCTGTTCAATGAAGCTACCGCCCTTAACTAAAATGCCATCGCTAGCTAAACGTGAAATAGCAGCTGACATGGCAGTAGCAGTAGAGAGCTTGAGACCACATGAGAAGTCAATAAAGAGCATGTTTAACACACGCTGCAGATCTCTAGTGGCCAGATACACTACGGCTGCTGCAATAAAGGACACCGGCACTAAAGATGCGGCCATGCGGTTTGCATAGTTTTGGATTGGAGCACGACGGGAGTGCGCATCCTCAACCATATGCACGATACGAGCAAGCGAGGTGTCATCACCTACTTTCTCAACTCTGACCTTGATATCGCCTAGACGAATATTAGTACCAGCAAAAACCTTATCGCCCACTTGCTTGGACACTGGGGCAGATTCACCGGTGATGGCTGCCTGATCTACAGCAGCTGAGCCGTGGATAATCTCACCGTCAACACAGATTTTTTCACCATTGTGAATACATACGGTCATGCCTGGGCTGATGGAGTCTACTGACACCTTACGCTCAAAGCCATCTGCATCAGGTAGCCATACCTCTTGAGTGTCTAGTGACACTAAATCGGAGATGTTCTTACGGGCACGCTTAGCAGCTAAAGTTGTTAAGCCCTCAGCAAAGTGCGAAATAGCTAATAAGCTTAAAGAGGACTCAGGCTTACCTGCAGCAATAGAAGCCGCAATAGCGGTCACGGTTAAGGTCTCAGCATTAGGACGCTTTTGAGCAACGGCCTCTTTAATACCGGAATTCAACAGATCGCGTGACATCCATAAGATAAGACCCGAGCGCAGCCATGAGGTGGCGGTATATAAAGTTGGATTGACGCGACGGACAAGCTCAAAAGCACCTAAGCAGAGCAATGAGCTAATGGCACCGCGCTTGTGCTCTTCGTACTCACGTGAAATCTCATCGCCCTTGCTCTCAGAGGAGTTATTGCCAACTACAGCACTGACCAATGAGGAGAGTAATCCTCTCTTAGATTGTGGGGCAGCCGCACTTGAAGTATGGCCAGTGACAGCAAAAGCATCACCTGCCACCGCAATAGCACTACCTGCTTTGCCAATTAAATCTTTGATGATATTGGAGTACAGCGCCTTTTGAATGGCAAGACGTGAACCCCCATCAGACAGTTGTACCTTAACCATGGAGTTTGCCTTTGAGTAAAAGGCTGATTTAACACCATCTAAGGCACGGAGTTTTGCCTCCAACCGAGCAGCATCTAAAGAGTGCTCTAAAGTTGGAACCTTATAAGCGACAACTTGCATATTTGCCTCTACAAACTCCCGCAGCAATAAAAAAACATAGCAGCGAGCTTTGGATACATAAGAACCAAATGACAGCTGCTGTTGCGTAACTTACGAGTACCTTCAAGGCCATAGCCATGAAGGCTTGTATCAGATAGTACTCGTAGAGCCTACGCATCATTACCATCTTTCCTCAAAGACACACTTTGCTCATCTAAGCTTTTGCCTTAGCCTTAGCCTTGTGCCTACAGCTAGTAAGCGATGTACCAAGCAATGGCGCTCATGCGACTGTGCAGTTGTGCTGAGTGTATGGAGCGCTGTTGCTTGGCTACATAACTTAGTTTCACAGCAATTGTTGGTAGCTAGCCACTCTAGGCTTAAATTGGGGAAGCCTAGAGGGCCTTTCCATGGCCTCTAGCCCTTAGCTTTTGGCCTTGGCTTTTGACTTTGGGCTTTTTTTCCCTAAGCTCGGCACGGCAGCTGTTCTTTGCTAATGGCAAAAGACTTGGCTCTTTTGAAATTAATAAGCTGCAATGCTGTTGGTGCTACCCTCTTTTTGGGGGAAGAGCGGTGAAACTGCTGTCTTTGTTTTAGTTTTGAAGTAATGATCTTGTGTCGGGAGAAAATATTAAGTGCGATTAGTCTTGTTTGTTTTCTGTTGCCACATCACGGTGGGATTGACGTAATAACAGTCCCATACCCCAGAACAAGACTTGAGTGGCTGATGGACGATCGCCACTAATTACGATGCGGTAAACACCGTAACCAATAAAGGCCATACCAATGACACGGCTAAAGAAGAGCGGTTCAGTGTGGTTTAAGAACTGCTTTAAATTGTCGATAGCTGCGCGAGCCTCATCATTGATGCGGTTAGAAGCACCAATCATGGAGCTTGGAATTAAACTCTTTTCGTGCTGAGCATGCTCACCAGTTAAGTAGTGAGAGAGGCTTTCAAAGAAGTCACGGGCCTCACTCTCCGAGCAAGTGTAAGTTGCGGTAAGCGAGCCAGTAATTGGATTGACCTTACATGAGGTGATGTACTCAACAGCACTAATGGCCTCTTCTACGCTCTTGCAACCTTCAGCACCTAAGTTTTTTAAGGCTTTAGAGGTGTAGCGACGGCGGCCTACAATGGAGTGAGCGATGATAAGTCCATTGCCCTCACCACCAAATAACGCTCCAACGATTCTTCGAATAGATGAACCGGCCTTAATGCCTAGTACGATTCCTAAATCTGACATGCTATGCCCTCGCCTTGTGTAATTTTTCGTGAGCAAGCAAGAGAAGCTCTGTTAAAAACTTATCTTTGCTTACCTTTTCAGTTTCATAATGTATCAGGACTGATCCTGTAATGTCGTTAATCTTGTATGACGAAATGGCACCAACGCTTTGAAGCTGCTCTTCAACTTGAGGTCTTAAATCAGCATCCGTCTTGAGAGCCTTGCAGATAACTCGCAAGCGCCCTGGAATAAGCGAAGCTACCTCGACCTGACTTACGATATAGTTGGCCTTGGTCTTCGCTGGAATCAGTGATTTGAGTAAGCTCATGGAACCTCAAATAATCTTATTGCCTACATTAAGCTGTAGGTACTAGTTCTGCTTACTAACTAGATACAGAACTTTTTATCCTATATTAAAGTATAAACTATTTTTTACTAAAGGTTATCTATAACTAACTATGGTTGCACTAGATTAACACAAAAGACCCTTGGCTACCTATTACCGACAAAACTAAACTAACTGTCAGCGCATACTTTTATGACTTACTGATAAGTATCGCATTTGGCAATTTAAGCATAGCGCACATTTAGATATTTTAATTACCATTCATAAGACAATTTTGCGCAAGTACCCCAAAAACTCTGCACTAAAACTAAGCTCTTGAGCTAATTATAGTATGCAACAATTTGCAAGCAATGCGGCTATACTGCCCTCAAAGCACCACTCAATTCGATCACAAAATGCCAATGCAACTAATACCCATCTTAGTGACGAGTACTTTGCCGCAAACAAGCTCACTCTCACCCGCCGCACTTGCGATAACCTAGTGGCGCAAGACTTTCTATCCTTACTCATGCGCTGCTTAGCTTATCTGCTACTAGACCAAGCTATGCTGCGGCAAAGAAATATGCAGGTCTATATGCTGATTTTGCGGCAAACGATCTTAAGTAAGCCCCGTGCGCTATAATATGCGCCTATTGCTAAGCGGCGCTGCTTGATGAGCTGACTTGACACGCTTGTGTCTTAGCTAATTTGACGCACTTGTGTTTTGCTGATTTGACGCCATCGCGTCGCAGCTGATTTGATGCGATTGTGCTTTAGCTGATTGGACGCACTTGTGTCTTTGCTAATTGGACGCGCTTGACTCTTAGATGCCCGCTTGCCTTAATGGTTTACTTTGTTATGGGGAGACTATTGAGGCGTTGATGATGTAGCTTGCGCTGAACGTGAGTTTTTTGTTTGCCGAGGTTTAAATGCCATTTCTTGTTGATTCGCACTGCCACCTTGCATCACTGACCTTTGAGGGCTCTAAAGGCCCAAAGAGCTTAGCTGAGGCACTGACTCGCGCACGCGCTTGCGGTGTTACCCACATGCTCTCTGTGGCTTGCACTATTGAAGATTACGAGCACATGATGAATGTCATCAAGCCATTTGATGGCATTTACAATTCATGCGGCATTCACCCGCTTAATCTTGAAGAAGCACCAAACTGGACTGAAGAAGAGCTTAAAAAGTGTTTAACTGATGACAAGTGCATTGCCTTAGGCGAGACCGGCCTTGATTACTTCTATGCTGAAAATACTCGCGACATGCAGCTTGATAGCTTTGCAAGACAAATTGATCTTGCTAACGACGTTAAGAAGCCACTTATCATTCACGCCCGTGCAGCGCATCATGACACTGTCTCTTTAATGCGTGAGCATAATGCTCGTGAGTGCGGTGGTGTAATGCATTGTTTTTGCGATGAAGTTGAGATGGCTCGTGAGTGCCTCGATTTAGGCTTCTATATTTCTTTCTCCGGCATTGCCACCTTTAAGGCTGCAGACAATGTCCGTGAAGTTATCAAATATGTACCACTTGATCGCATGATGGTTGAGACTGACTGCCCATACTTAGCCCCTGTGCCAGTGCGCGGTGTGGATAATGAGCCAGCTTTCGTACGCTATACCTTAGAGTTTATTGCTGACTTTAAGGGCGTCTCTCCTCTTGAGCTTGCTAAGACTACCTCACAAAACTTCCAAGACTGCTTTAAAGTTCAACTTAGCGAGCCATCCACTGCAGGTCTAATGGATAAAGACGTCTCAACCTACAAGATCGATTCTATCTACAACAAGGGTTGGCCATACTAAGTAACACGATTAGCAATACCAAATGCCCAGAGCATCCAAGCACAATGGCTTCGTTCCTCCGCGCATGCCTGCGAGCCTGCATGAGCAAGTGATTGTGCGCATGCGTAAGTGTTTTGTTAAATGCTTAAGGTGCATCTGATTAGACAAAAGCCCAGCTAATGCTGGGCTTTTTGTTTTGGTCTAAGCATGGCAGCTAGCTATGCTGCTTATGATTTTGCTTGGGCCTTATGGTCAATTTTTTCAGACTCGATATACTTATCAAGCTGCTCGCGCGTAATGGCATGTTTACGCAGGTGCGCACTGTGATGCTTCATCTTGTGGATGTTTGGTGTCTCAGTGGCAGCATGCACGCCGTTATCGCCATGTGAAGATAAGAGCTGCTCGAGTGCTAAAGCGCCCGCACTCTTCTTTTGAGTATTAGCAAGCTCTAATGCCTCTTCTGCGGCTACAGCAATTTGCTCAGCCTCAGTTACTGGCGCTACATGCTTATCATGTTTTAGACCTGTAGCTGCAGCAGCATGCATAACACCGTTTTGCTGATCGCATGCGGCCTTATACTCGCTATAGCTAGTCTCTTGCTTGTCAGCATGGCTTGCACTAACTGCAAAACCAGTAATGGATGCAGCAGCTTGATGCGTACTTAAGAGCGCATTGTTGGAACTACCACCACTCTTAGCGGCTCTAAGGGTTGGAGCAGCGCCAAAATTCTCCTCTTTAAGCTCATAGCTTGGGTAGGCGTTTTTCTCTTGTCCTGCCACATTATCTTGCATGCTGTGGTATGGACGAGGCTTTACATAGCCAGAAACGGCTGCAGCGGTCTTAGTTGACCAGCCACTAACACGCTGAGCTATGTCCTGAGCAGACTTGGCGTACTCTTGAGCATCAATAGCCTCCTCACCATAGGCTGCAGCTGCAGCTTGTGCAGCCTCGCGCTCACGCAGCACATTATTGGCCTTGTTAATGACATTAGTGGCAATAGCCATGTCAGGATGAGGAGCTTTACCGGCCATAATGGCTGCAAGCTGTTGCTCAGCAGTAAGCGGATTAGCACCTTCCATATCACGCAGCTTGCGACGCAGTACTTTGCCAAGTGGTGATTTTGGCAGAGTATCTACAAACTGAATAATACGTGGCACTTTGTAAGGAGTTAAGTAAGCACGGCAGTATTGCTTAACCTCAGCTGCAGTTAAGCTTGGATCAGCCTTAACTACAAAGAGCTTAACCGCCTCACCGCTAGAGTCTGATGGAATACCAATTACGGCGCACTCTAAGACACGACCAAAACGGCTGACTACATCCTCAATTTCATTTGGGAAGACATTAAAGCCTGAGACTAAAATCATGTCCTTTAAGCGATCAATAAGCTTGATATAACCACCAGGCATCCACTTAGCGATATCACCAGTGCGCACATAGCCATCATCAAAGATGTAGTCATTGTGCTTATCGCACTTGTAATAGCCATGCATTACCTGCGGGCCTTTAATCTCAAGCTCGCCTTCTTGCTCGGTATCTTTAATCTCATTGCCTTCTGAGTTCACAATACGTGCAATGGTTGAAGGTGCAATTAAACCAATCGAACCAGTGTAGTGATCGACGTTATATGGACACACTGCAACTAATGGCGAGCACTCTGTAAGACCATAGCCCTCTAAGATATGGAAGCCGGTCTTTTCAAAGAAGCGCTGCTCTACACCTGATTGCACTGCAGCACCACCGCCAACGACTAAATGGAGATTTTGCCACTTGATATCAGCAAACTCTTCATTAGAGATAATGAGGTTAAATAAGGTGTTTACACCTGTAAGCGCGGTGATCTCAGGATGCTTACGAATTTCTTTGGCAAAGGCCTTGATATTGCGCGGATCGGTAATTAAGAGATTTTGGCCACCAAGATACAAGAATAAAATGATGTTCACGGTCAGCGCAAAGATATGGTAAATAGGAATGACAGTTAAAATTGTCTCTCTACCCTCACGCAAGACCGGGCCATACATACCATTAGCCTGAGCAATATTGGCAATGAGGTTACCATGCGAAAGCATGGCACCTTTTGATCTACCTGTGGTACCGCCGGTGTATTGCAAGACCGCAATATCATCATAGTTAATCTGCACTGGCATGAAGTGCTTGAGCTTTTCTTTGCCAATCTTCATGGCATTGTCAAAGCTAATGGACATAGCAAAGTGCGACTTATCGGTTTTAGGCACCATGCCCTTAAGGCGCACTGCATAGTTAATCAGGCGCTTTTTAAGGCCACAAAAACCCTCTAAAGCATCGCCCACCTCAGTGATAATCACATTATGCACTGTGGTTTCATGAATGATTTGCTCTAAGACATTTGCATAGTTAGCCACTACCACAATGGTGGTAGCATCGCAGTTTTCCAGCTGATTTTTAAGCTCTCGTGGAGTGTAGAGCGGATTGATGTTGCTAACGGTCAAGCCAGCCTTTAATGCACCAAAGAAAGCTACAGGAAACTGCATTAAGTTAGGCATCATGATGGCAATCTTATCGCCCTTGCCCAAACCTAGCTCTTGTTGTAAATAAGCTGCAAAAGTATCAACCTTAGCCCCAAGCTCTTTATATGTCATGGATGAGCCCATGTTGAGATAGGCAATGTTATCGCCATACTTCTCAACAGAGTTCTCTAAGAGCTCGACAAGGTTTTCGAATAAGTGAGTATCGACAAACTCAGGCACATCCTTTGGATAACTCTCAAGCCAAGGCTTGTAGTAATCTTGACTAGCATCGATTTTTTGAGCCTCACCTGCTTTAGAGGCGCGACCGTAAAATGAGGTCTCAATGAGCTCGTCTGTATGTACTTGTCCTGATGACACAGCTGCACTTGCTGCAGCTTCATGATAAGTAGCAGTATCTTTGTAATGCTCGTGGCGGAGATCTTGATTTTTGCAGTGCTCTAAGATCTTATCAGCCATTTGATCATGACGATCTTTAACAGCACTACGCTCTGGGTCGAGTGACTTTTCGTACGCGGCCATCTTCTTGATGACCTTAATACCGATCTCACAGCTTATAGCGTGGTCGCAATTGGCCTTACAAATATCATTGTTATTTGGACAACGTAGCTCGTCATCATCAATATCAACGCCTAAGCAGCCATCAGAGCAGTGTGAATGAGCATGCTCCTCGCAAGCATGGTCATCTGCAGCTAAACTATTATGCGCAGTGCTATCAGCATTAGCTATAGCATTAGATTCTTCTTTACTTGAGACACTATCAGAGGTCGCATTTAGGACTTTACTATCAGTGTTCGCAAATTGCGGAGCGTCGTCGCGCTTGTCACCGTCGTTGTGAGTCTTGTCCATTTGACACCTCTTTAGCCATCTCCTGCAATGGCATCTCCCTAGCCTTAAGCTAGCTTTAATCTAAAGTTATATTTAACTACCTCAAGCATCCACATATCTATAAAGTTGCAAGAAAAATTAATAGATTAACTTGAGGACAATACAAAACTTTGTCTTACTACCACACGGTCACGGGCCTAGATTGCACCTAAGACACCATAACGCATTGTAACAAGCTTTGCCAAGTCGTGCTGCGATTGAACTTAATACATAGTAAAAATTGTGATCACCGCTTAAGTGTAACTAAATCCATTAAAGTTACAGATATTTGCCCCAAAAGTGGATCTAAAACGCAAAATAAGCTTTAAAAGCCATCATCGGCGCGTTCAAAGCTAATCATACAGCCACGACCAAGCATCGATGAGCGCCGCAAAATGCCTTGGTACAATCCTAAAAACAACAAAGGCCTATCCTTATACAGAATAGACCTTTGCTGAGCCTAAAGATATGAGCCACTACACTTAGAGTGCTGCGTGGCCTTATAGCCAAGCTTCATCATGCACAGTAGCATATGGCCATGTCTTAGCATGCTCAGTAGCTTATGGCCATGTCTAAGTATGCTCAGTAGCTTATAGCCAAGCTTTAGTATGCTCAGTAGCATATGGCCATGTCTTAGCATGCTCAGTAGCTTATAGCCATGTCTTAGCATGGCGCGGCGAGCTTAGGAATGAGCCTCAGCAAATTCGCGCATGAACTTGTGCAGCTCTTCTACGCCCTTAAGCTCCATAGCGTTGTATAAGGATGCACGCATGCCGCCTAATACCTTGTGACCCTTCAGGCCAATGAGGTGACGCTCTTTAGCCTGAGCTAAGAACTCAGCGTTGAGGTCTTCATTTAATAAGTTAAAGACTACGTTTACACGGCTGCGATCCTTTGGACCAACCTGAGTACGATAGAAGCCACTCTCATCGATATAGTCATAAATCAAGGAGCTCTTCTTAATATTGCGCTCTTCCATGCCCTTGGTGCCGCCGTTAGCCTCAATCCAGTCAAAAGCTAAACCAGCCATGTACCAAGCAAAAGAGTTTGGAGTATTGAACATGGACTCGTACTTATCTAATACAGTCCAGTCTAATACTGATGGAGTGTACTTACGAGCTCTGCCAAGTAAGTCTTTACGTACGATGGTAACGGTAAGACCAGCTGGAGCAATGTTCTTTTGTGCACCAAAAACTAAAGCACCAAACTTACGTACATCAATTGGACGAGTCAGTACGTTAGAGCTTAAGTCAGCAATTAAAGGTACATCGCCAGTATCAGGCAGATCAAAGAGCTCTACGCCGTTAACGGTCTCGTTTAAGCACAGGTATGCATAGGTAGCACCCTTAGTTACCTGCATCTTAGACATATCTACTTCGTAGTAGCCGTCTTTATTGGTAAAGACACACTCGTGCAGACGTGCATCACCAAAACGCTCAGCACACTCTTTATAAGCGCTACGTGACCAGTGACCAGTTACAAAGTAATCAGCAAAACCGTCTTCTGGCAGCAAGTTTAATGGAATAGCTGCAAACTGACCGCGACCACCGCCTTGCTCAAATAAAACGGTGTAGTCATCTGGGATCTCCATGAGCTGACGGAGCTTAGCCTCAGCAGCCTCAGCTACCTTTAAGTACTCCGGGGAGCGATGGGACATCTCGACAATACCCAGACCTAAACCCTGATAATCGAGAAACTCAGCTTGAGCTTTCTCCATAACTGAATCAGGAATGGTGCTTGGACCAGGATTGAAATTCCATACTCTCATGGGATCACCTCAAAAACGTAGATACTACTCAGCAATCCAAAGCTTACTGAGCTCATTAAGCAGCAGTTGATATCTAACTGCTGTCGCTATTGATAAGAGTATGCATGATACTCTATCTAAACCACAGGCCTCGTTTTGCCACAATTAAGGGCATAAACTCCACCTAGCTAACTATTATAGTGCGTTTACCTACTCAAAGCACCCCCATAGCGATTTGACCACAGCAGCCACCACGCAAACAAGCCACGATTGAGTGCGCATCAATGGAGAGCTATGACGTGCACAAAATAGCTTTAACTTGGCTAAGGCTGCTATGCCTTACATAGCAAGTCATAGCTTGGCCATGGCGGCCATGGCATGGCAGATGTGCTGTAGTTTGGCCAAGGGGCTATGGCATGGCGGATGTTCTGCAGCTTGGGTGTGGGCTGCGCTTTTGAGTGGAGCTTTGCTACTTGGTAGTGGCGTAGAGGATAAACTCGTTGTCTACATTGTTCTTACGGCAGTAGAACTTATACTCAGGTACTAATTCCTTAATGTATAAAGGCAGTTCCCACATATCCTTGGTGTTGTGATAGAGGCAGACAGTAAGCTTTGGCTTGTACTTAACGATGGACTTAGCAGCCCCCTTGAGTGCACCTAATTCAAAGCCCTCGATATCGAGCTTTAAGAACGTTGGCTTAATCTTATTTTGCTCAAAGAAGTCATCTAAAGTTACGCACTCAACTTCAATATTGCCTTTGTCAGTGGCGTAACTTGCACCAGCCATACCTGGAGCTGCAGCAAATGGGATCTTGGAGTGGCTATCGCCTACTGCCATATTGAGGCATTTGTTAACATCGTGCTCGTTAGCAGCGATATTGTTCTTGAGCACCTCAAAGTTAAATGGGCTTGGCTCAAAACTATAGACCTCTTTAGCGCCATTTTTGTAGGCCCATAATGCGGTATCACCAAAGCAAGCACCACAGTCGATAAAGACTTCGCCCTTTTGTACATTAACCTTGTCTTCGTAGCGATACTGCTCGCACAGGAAGGTAGTTACCAACATGTTGATTAAATATGGGCGCTCTTTCTCAGAACAAGCCATCTTTGGGCAGCGATCGGATTTAACGAACTCAGGCCACTTATCGGCAACGGCTTTCCAATCTTCTTTAGTAAAAGGTGAAACTTGCTTGGCTAAATCAGGATTAACCTTACGCAGCATCAAAAAGCTCAGCTCACTTTCATAGGCAGCCTTGCTTTGCTCGTCGCTTAAGAATGATAAGCAACGTTCGATCTTATGCTTGTTAACGATAAACTCAGAAACAGATGAGTTAAAAGCTGAGGTAAGTGTCAGCTCAGCAAAGCCAACAGCGTCCATGAAAGCCATATAATTCCAACCTATGTGATTTGATACGAATGAGCTAAATCTAGTGCACTTAAGCACTACCAACAACCATTATAAGCCCACAGCTTATAAGTTAAGCACCCATGAGACTTTTGCACCGTATGCAAGCTGATGTTTGGCCAACGACGAATTTGCTACTTGCTATTTTCTCTTTGCTATTTGCTAGTGCCTGATTCTTTAGCAGCACCGATGGTGCGCATTCTATCCTTATGCTTTGGCAGCACTGACGGTGCGCATTCTATACTTATGCTTTGGCAGCACTGATGGTGCGCATTCTATCCTAATCTTTCGCAGCACCGATGGTTACATCGGACCGCTTTATACAGATAGGATCAAGTTGTAAGCGAGGATAAGATGAAGGGTGTGTTTTTAGACCTGATAGAACTATGAAAGCTAGTGGCGCGGCAGCATGATGCGCTAAGTGATGGTAGCTAGCCTCGCTAAGTGAGGCTAGTCTACGTTAGTTAAGCTAGTCCTCGACGATGGTGATCAGAGCGTCGAGCTTATGCAGAGCACCGATGAGTTCACGGTATTTAGTCCACTGACCACGATACTTTTCTTGAGCATAAGTGTGCACTAGCATCTTCTCTGGCAGAGCAGTCTCGCTCTCAAGCATCATAGTGAGCTTGTCGATAAGTACGTATTCAAGCCACTCATGAAACTCAATAGTGTCTAAACAAAATGGTGATTGTGAGTTTAAAGCTTTCTCACTTGGACGCTTTTGCTCACCGCCCCACAGCTCCATTTGTCTAAGCACTTGTTCGAGGTTTAACAACGCTGCTTTGATAGCATCACGATCGTGTGTTTTTGCAGTTGCCATGTGTTCCTACTTGTTTTTGTGGTGGATAAAAAAATAGGCAGCTAAACACTTAAGGAGTGGCTGCCTATTTAACACTATGAACATTATCTTGTTTTAGCGCTCTATAACGCTGTGTAAATTCGTTCACTAGATGCCGAAGTTTTGGCCCCATGGACTAGATGCTGGATTCTGTATCCATTTACTAGGTGCTGGTGTTGTTTTCACCATGACTAGTTGCATGGGGCACTCTGAGCATTACTAGATGTCGGTGTTGTTCTGAGCGTCAGTTGCGTCAGTTGCACCATTGTCCTCGTTGCTATCTACTGCAGTGTCGATAGCCTGAGCATTGGTCTCATCTTGGGCTGTGGCATCTGCAAGTGGGTCGGTTACTACAGCATCTTCGCCATTTTCAACACGACGCTTTTCAGCAGCACGAGCCTCAGCAGACTCATTGATTTCGGCAACCACTGCTGGAGGAATCTCCTGCATGCCTACAATGAGCTCACCTTCAGTGCAGCGCTTGAGCTTGAGGTAACCGGCGCTACGTGAGCGTACAGTTAAGTCAGAGACGCGTGAGCGCAGAACTGAGCCAGTGTTGGAGAAGATTAAGTAATCTGAGCTCTCATCAGCGGTAATTACACCCACTACGCGCTCAGAGCGAGCTGCAGCAGAGCATACCCAGTTACCCATACCACCACGGCGTACCTTGCCAGGCAGTGAGATGAGACGACCACGCTTACCAATACCGCTTTCGGTAATGATGAGGTAGTTGAGCTTCTCATCTTCAATGCGCTCAACAGGAACTACGATCATGGCAGCTAGCTTAGCGCCGTCCATGAGCTTAATACCCTTGTTAGTACCAGAGGCGCGACCACGAGGACGAACACCGCCACCGCTCTTACGTACTGGCAGATAACGAGCTAAGACCTCACGCTCACGAGCAATACGCTCTGCATCGGAGATATTGTCATCATCACCTGACTCATCAGCATCGTCTGAGGCACTTGCAGTATCTTGTGTCAGAGCATCGTTATCAGTGGAGTTATCCTCTGCGGCATTATCATCTGACGAGCTATCTGCACCTGCAACATCAACGTATTCACAGAAACGCATCATACGGCCGTTGTTAGCAAAGAGCAGAATGTCATCTTCACCGTGAGTAATTTCAACAGAGACAAGCTCATCATCACCAGTGAGGTTGATAGCCTTAATACCAGTTGAATTGCAACGGTTTAAGTGGTTCTTAAACTGACTTAATGCAATACGCTTTACGCCGCCATTGGCAGTAGCAAAGACGATGAAGATTTGCTCTGAGGCTGCATTGCCAGCCTTGAGCATTTCGATTTGATCTTCGGTAATTGGCAGAATACGACGCACGGACTCGCCTTCTGGAAGATCAAAGAGATTTTGTACTGGACGACCACGCCAGCTCTTATTGTTAGAGGTTGGCAGATCGTAAACCTTGGTAATAAAGCAGCGACCAAGATTAGTAAAGCACATCACGCTGTCATGGCTATTACATACAGTAGAGGTAACAATAAAGTCCTCTTCTTTAAGCTTAGCTGCGCTATTGCCCATAGTACCGCGATTCATGGCCTCATATAAGGACAGATCTTGGTACTTGATGTAACCCTCTTGTGACAGAGTAATGAGTACAGCCTGACGGTTGATAAGATCAGCCTTTGAGAACATGCCATCGACAATGATGAAGTCAGAGCGGCGTGGATCACGGTAAGTGTTGCGAACCTCTAAGAGCTCTTCACGAATAACTTCATTCATGCGTGCAGTGGAGTTTAAGATCTCAAGGTAACCCTTGATATTCTCCTTTAACTGCTGATAATCCTTTTGAATCTCTTCAGTAGCTAAGTGAGTTAAACGGTGTAACTGCAGCGATAAGATGGCCTTGGCCTGATCTTCAGATAAGTGGTAACGGCCATCGATAAGACCGCGATTATCCTCAATACCAATCGGCAGACAGATGTTAACGCCGTTTTCATCGTACTCCATCACTGAAGAAACTAAGGCACCATCCCAAGTCTCGCTCATGAGCTTGTTACGGGCATCCTCAGCGTTAGCAGCAGAGGTTACGATGTCGATAATGCGCTGAATATTGCTCTTAGCGACGATGAGACCTTCATCTAAGAAAGCCTTACGACGATCTTGACGTAAGAGGTAAACAGTACGACGAGTTACCACCTCACGGCGGAACTTGATGAACTCTTTTAAGATCTCAATTAAGGACAGCTGCTTTGGACGATTGTCCACTAAAGCAATGACGTTAAATGAGAATGAAGACTGCATGGAGGTGTGCTGGAAGAGATTGTTAAGCACAGCCTCTTCATAGGCATCACGCTTTAAGTCGATAGCAATGCGTACGAGATTGTCCTTATCAGACAGATCGTTAACTTCTGCAATGCCCTCGATCTTCTTGTCACGCACTAACTCAGCAATTTCCTTAACGATGGTGCTCTTATTGACCATGTAAGGAATTTCATCGACGTAAATAGTGGTGCGACCTTGCTTATCAGTCTCAGTATGAGTACGAGAACGGATTAAGCAGCGACCACGACCAGTCTCATAGGCGCGTCTAATCTCAGGTGAACGGATGATAAGACCACCAGTTGGGAAGTCTGGACCTGGGATGTAGTCCATGAGCTCATCTAAGGTAATCTCAGGATTGTCGAGCATGGCAACAGTACCGTCGATAATCTCAGCAAGATTATGTGGCGGAATGTTAGTAGCCATACCTACAGCAATACCTGAAGAACCGTTAACCAATAAGTTTGGATAACGAGTTGGCAGTACCTCAGGAATCATCTCGTTACCGTCATAGTTAGGGTAACGGTTTACAGTTTCCTTATCGATATCAGCCAGCATCTGCTCGGCGATCTTGGTCATACGCACTTCGGTGTAACGCATCGCAGCAGCGCCGTCACCGTCTAAGTTACCAAAGTTACCCTGACCAAAGATTAAAGGAGCACGCATGGAGAACCACTGTGCCATACGCACGATGGTCTCGTATACTGCAGCGTCACCATGAGGGTGGAAACGACCGATTACGTCACCAACCACACGGGCTGACTTTTTAGTAGGTCCGTTATGCCAGATCTTAAGATCGTACATATCGTAAAGCACACGGCGGTGTACTGGCTTGAGGCCGTCACGTACATCAGGCAGCGCACGATCTACGATTACGCTCATGGCGTAGTCGATAAAAGACTGCTTTAACTCATCCTCAAGCTTTACAGTAGGCCCATCTGAGACAACAGCGGAGCTTTGGTAATCACCATTGCCCATATCGCCTTTGTCAGTGTCCGCACTGCTCTGAGCGCCATCTAAGGTCTCTTGTGAGGCCTCTTGCTGCTCTTGCTCATTAAGCTTATCAGCAGTTAACTGCTCATCATCGTGGTTCTTATCAACCATGAACTACACCTTGTTTAGATCCGATAATCTTTCAACTCTTTAACTATGCGCCCAACGAGGTTTATCTAAGTAATGCCTCATTAAGCTGAGCACTTGCAACGCACATAACTTTTGCGTGCTTTAGCGTGCTTGTTAAAGAATGCCATCATGATAGCGCGATGCTAAGGCTAATGCTCATAGCGTGCAAAACGATAACTCACATGGCATATATAGGCCATTTTTGGCCTAGTTGAGTGTTCTAAGCATAATACCCATCACTGAGCTTACGCAAAACAGTTGGGAGCATAAAACTCTCTACCTGGCTTGCGTAAGCATCGTAATGAGCAAGCAAAGGATCATCATCTTTTAACATTTCAGCCACTATCGTAGAACGGATACTGACACAGATGCTTAAAGGTCAGAACATGGTCTAGTAGAGCTACTGCTCGTGCTGTGTTATAAGATGATGATCCTTTGCTTTCTTCTGAGAAAACAAAAGGCCACTAAGGCCTTATGTAAACTTATGCTGCAAGGCTTGTGGCTTTAGCTACAAAAGCTCGATAAAAAGAGCACATTTTTGTCTTAACCACAGCACCTTAAGCAACAGCTAATTATAGCACGCGCCCCCTGATTAATCAAAGCTTTGACCTATAAGCGAGGCTCTACATGCTAGGCACTTTAGCTCGTGATTGCTTTGACCATCTCACAAGTCAATCACTCCACAAAACCCATGGTTATAGAGATAAGTTTTTGAGCGCCAAGCTACATATGGTCATATGTGTGGTAAGTAACTTCAGTTCCTGTCATTGCGCTGTGCTTTAAAGCCATACTCTCTTATTGCGCTGAGCATGCTAATGAGAGGCTTTGCTTGTACAAAGATAGTATGAGTAGAAAAAGATTTGCTTGTATCAAGCTTATGGCATTTATAAATGGCTTATATATGCTCTTTTGATGGCAATTTGCGTCAAGATGTGCAAATTGAAAGTAATTGGGCTAAACTGACAAGCCGAATCTTACGGCTAATGTGCAGCCGTAAGAAAACTTATTTTAGCTGTTGATTAGGTAAGTGCCATGCCATTTAAAAGCGTTCGACTGTATTGTGTTGCTCTAGACGATAAGCTCAAGAGCATTTTTAGCAATGAAAGTGAGCTTGATAAGCTGATTGCTGATGAGAAGTTTAGACCTGCAGGTCAAATGGAAATCTCCTCATGTGGTTTTGCGCCGGTATTTGGTCGTAATACTGAGGCCTTCTCTTTTTCATATGATGGCAACCACTACTTCCGTTTTGTAGAGGAAAACAAGTTACTGCCTACATCAGTTGTTAATCAGGCCCTGCTCGATGAGATCGACGCCAAAGAAGAAGAGCTTGGTCGCCCGCTCAAGAAGGCTGAAAAGACTACCTTAAAGACAGCTCTGACCAACAAGATGTTAGCTCAGGCATTCTCAAGCCGTCGCGAGATGATGGTGTGGGTTAACTCACGCTACGGCTTTGTAGGCGTATCTGTAACCTCTGCTAAGCGTGCTGAAAATGCCATTACCTACTTACGTAAGGCTTTAGGCGGCTCTTTCCCTGCTAAGGCTTTCTCTCCACGCTGTGTTATTGAAGATCGTTTAACCTCTTTTGTGTCACGCAATGAGCTACCAGAGGGCTTTAAGCTTGGCTACGATTGCGTATTAAAGAGCAATGATGACACTGGCGCTACTGTACGTGCCTCTAAAGAAGACTTAACTTGTGGTGAGATCCAATCTCATATCAAGGCCGGCAAACAGATTACCGACCTGCAGCTTAACTTAAACGATAGCGTCTCCTTTGTGCTCAACAACGAGCTCACCATCAAGCGCATCGCCATTGATGACACTTTCTTATCCCAAAACCTGCCTCAGTCAGTTGAGGACAAGACTCAGGATATGCAAAGCTACTTTATCGTCGAAGCAAGCGTGCTTACCGATATGGTAGATCGCGTCACTAAGGCTTTTGACTGCGATCGCTAAGCCATACACAACAAAATAACTTCCTTGCAAAAGAGCGCCTGATACTAAGAGAGCCCATCCCTTCCTTAGTCAGGCGCTTTTTTCATTGCCAAACTGTTAGATGCCCGCCTTTGCCAATACTTGCATTTAGAGCTTTACCCATGGTTGCATTTAGAGCTTTGCTCATGCCACGCAGCTTGGTGTGTACTCTTGCTTAGTACATAGAACTTGGTATTAACCATTTTTTGCAGATGCCTATTTTTACATGCTGCTGTTTTCAAAAGGCCTATGAGGCTTAAGAGTCAGGCTATTTTCTTTCTGGCGTTCCTACGCCCATTCTTGTATGCGTGCTAGCGTCCATATTTGTATGTTAAAGCCACTTGCGTGCGTACTTGCTGCATTCATGGTGTGCTTAGGTGTTTAGGGATTTTTTTGTAGCTTTTGGGGCTATACTGTGCGGCACAATGATCTATACTTTTGCGAAAAATAAGCGACGCATTTAACTTAAATGCGTATACAATGACGCGTCATTTTTCATTCTCAAGCTTTGGAGCGGTGATAACGCATATGTTTAAGTTCAGAACCAATACTCATCACTTTGCTACTACTGCCATGTCCTCATGCGGTTGCGGTAACAACTCCTGCGGTTGTGGCGGCGATGATAACAATGCTGAAGCCTCATACCTTGAGGCAGCCCAGTCAGGTTGTGAGTTATCTAAGGGCGGCATCATTGTTAAAAAGCCTGAGATTTTAGCCCCAGCAGGTAGCCTTGAGCACCTTTACATGGCTGTAGACTATGGTGCTGATGCTGTGTATGCAGGTATTCCTCGCTGGTCTCTGCGTGTACGTGGTAATGGCTTTACTCGTAATGACTTTGAGGCAGGTATCAACTACGCTCACTCAAAGGGCCGTAAGTTCTTTGCTGTGCTCAACGTTATTCCACACGTACGCAGAACTGCAGCTTTCACCCCAGCTTTAGATGAAGTTGCTGCCTTAAAGCCAGATGCATTTATTATGGCTGACCCAGGCCTTATCGATCAGGCCTTAGAGCGTCACCCTGAGATCCCAGTGCACTTATCAGTACAGGCAAATACTGTAAATCCAGGTACTGTTAAGTTTTGGCAAAAGCTCGGCGTACAGCGTGTGATTTTAGCCCGTGAGCTCTCCTTAAACGAAATTGAGATGATTCGTAACGAGTGTCCTGATATGGAGATTGAGGTCTTCATCCATGGCGCTCTGTGCATTGCAGTTTCAGGCCGTTGCCTTATCTCTGGAATGCTGGCTCGTCGTGACGCTAATACTGGTACTTGCAACAATGCTTGCCGCTGGAACTATCGTGTTAAAGATCTGCACCTTGAGGATGCTGCCACCTGCGAAACCATTATGGATGGCAAGATCCCAATGCGCTCTATCAATCCATTAGACGAGCGCGATAGCCCTGCTCTGCGTGCTGAGATCGAAGAGACCTCACGTCGTGAGGGCGAGTGGATGCCAATGGAGGAGGATGAGCACGGCTCCTACCTAATGAACTCCAAGGACTTATGTGCTTTAAGCGTAGTTAAGCGCTTAATGGAAATTGGTGTAGACAGCCTGAAGATTGAAGGTCGTTCACGCTCCCCATTCTACTCAGGTGGTATTGCCAGAGCCTATCGCTTAGCTGTTGATGCTATTGCACAGGGTCAGGAAATCCCAGATGAGTCATGGCGTATTGTTAACTCCATTCCTGCTCGTGGTTACACCACCGCTATGCTCGATCCAAACAATGCTTTAGACGAGATGCAGGACTACGAGACCAATGCTCCATCTCCAGGTGAGTGGCAGATCGTCGGTAAGATTGAGTCACAAGAAAACGGCCGCATCAATATTCGCGTAAAGAATAAGTTTGAAGCTACTTCAAAGCTCATGATCTACACTCCAAATGGCCCAGTTACTGTCGACGGCTCCACTATGCTTGATAAGCATGGCAAGCCATGTGATGTAGCTAAGGGTGATGGCTACTTCGTATCCTTAGCCTTCGAGCAGCCTTTAGATCTGCGCACCGCAGTTCTGCTGCGTGATGACAGCAAGTAATCTTGAAAAACTGCAAGCAACCCTAGCTTAACCAATTAGTTAAGCACCTAAGCTCCATACAGCTGCAGCTTGTGCTTTAAAAAAGGCCGGTCAAATCAACTTTGATCGGCCTTTTTTCATTCATGCATAAGCTTTATGCCAGACATCGTTTAGTCTGCAACCTCAATGAGTTGCTCGTGCATGTCAGCTACCTTAAGTCACTAACATTTCGGTTCACTTTCCGACAATTTGTCTGGAAGTTCTGACGCAACTTCGGATTAATTCGGTCCGAAGCGATATTTAATCATCGCAAAAAAGAACTTCGTCCCAAATTGAGACGAAGTTTATATATTCAGTCAAATATGATTAATACAGTTTTGATGCTTTTTACCAATTAGCTGTTTCAAAATCCTCATCAAAAACTTCCTTGATGAAAATGCTGATCCAGCTTGCCTTTCTAGTTTCAACGTCAGTTTCAATATAATATCCTTTGGGAGACTCCCATACTTCCTCAAAATCGTCATACACAATATCAGGATCTAAACTTATAAGTGCATCTTCGGAAGTTTCCGTGCAAATGGAATTTAGCAACTTTCCTTTATAGCCAGACTGTGTGCAGATTTTGAATAGCTTTTGGTTTCCAATATGAAAAAAGAGCATCAACACATTATCGATGTCATATCGAACCCAGTTTTCATTTAATTTGACAGAATGTGCTTTTTAGGAATTCAACATAGGAGTGAGTTCCTTCATAGTAGAATAGAGTTTTATATTTCCCATTTCTACAAATGGAATGATTGGAGCATTGATATCAAACATTTTTTCCTCCTGAATATGATTTCCGCAGTTTCCTTTGCGTTGCTTTTATAATTCTCCGGTGAACCGGAACACGTTAATGATGGCACAGAGCATCTATTAGAGCTTAATATTAGCGACTCTAGAATACACTTAGTCTTGTTGCTGCTTTTGTTTGTGCTCTTAATGCTAGCGTGGTATCCACTGTTTGCACACAATAGGCGTAAACTACTAGCAAGCAAAGCTCAGATTGATTTAAGTCTTAGCGCTTATTCAAAAATAGCCAGGTGTATTGCCCAATGCCCCCTCATCAAGGGCAAGGTACTTTCGAGTATGCACCTTCATCAAGGGCAAGATACTTTCAATTATGAGTCCTCATCAAGGGCAAGGTACTTTCGATTATGCGTCCTTCTGATGGGCAAGATACACTCTATTCTTAGCCTTTCTTAAGGGCAAGGTGTAATGGATTATGGGACATAGACTAATTACCAAAGGATCATTTCATCCTTTTGAAGATCTCATAAATGACGATTTTGTATATGTTGATAAGACTGCCCTAGCCTATGACCTTGCCAAAGAGCACAATGCTTATTTGCTAACGCGACCAAGACGTATGGGCAAGTCTACTTTCTTATCCACACTTAAGCATCTGTTCATGAACGGCACGCAAGGATGTGAAGGATTAGACTGCTTTAAAAAATGGAATGACCGATGGCGCTACTTTGTATTTAACTTTTCTTGGAACAACTTTAATCCATCTAGCGCAGAAGACTTACGCTCCTCTGTCGTCTCCTCATTGACAAGCTATACTGACTACTTTGGCATCACTTTGCCTGCAGATCGAAAGTTTGGCGATATCTTGAAGTTCTTTTTTAGAGAGTGCGTAAATAAGCTTTGCGACGAGAATTTTTTAAAAGAGCATCGCGAGCTGAGCGATGGTGATAGACCTTTTAACCCCCAAAAAATTGTATTACTCATCGATGAGTATGATGCACCTCTAACTAATCACTTGGGCAATCCTTTAGTTTTTGAAGAACTAAGACAAGTATATACCGAGCTATTTTCGACTATCGAAGATCTTAACTTTAGATTTGTCTTTATTACTGGCATCACCTCGTATGCTCAAAGTTCAATTTTCTCAAGCGCCAATCAGTTTATTAATCTTTCCTTAGACCCACGCTTTGCAACATGCTGCGGTTATACGCTCTCAGAGATTGAGCACTATTTTGTCCCAGAGCTTCACCATGCTTGCAAAGTCTTAAACATCTCACATGAGTCTTTAATTAGGCAGCTTCGTTTTCATTATGCGGGTTATTTGTTTAGTGATGAGGCAAATGAAGATCATGCTCATATTAGAGTCTTTAGTCCGGTCAGTGTATCGATGTTTCTAAGTGCGCCACAAAGAAAATTTAGGCCTTATTGGAGCATAACCGGCGCTGCCTCTGCATTTTTGTTCCACATGCTTAGCTTATGTTCAAGCAAGATTACTAAGCTTTTGATTGACAAAGTGTTTGATACTGAGAATATGCAAGCTCAAGAACGTCAAGAGCTTGAAGAGCATCAGGTGCTTGAAGCGTATCTTGACTCACGTCTTCCTTTCTTTTGCTTAGATATTGGTGAGTCTGAACATGTTAATGATGGCACAGAGCATCTATTAGAACTTAATATTAGCGACCTATCTTTGAACATAAGCAGCGTTGAGCCCATTAATGCGTACAACGCAATCTTGTTTTTGCTTCAATCAGGCTATTTGAGCATCAAAACAGTTAAAGGATGCACAGCCTACTTAGTAATCACTAATTACGAGGTGGCGTACACCCTTGCCTATCTTCTTACCCAAACATTTGATGAGGATACTAAGACTGAGAATTGTCATGCTGAGCGTTTTGTTAAGGCGTTCAATCAAGATGATAGTGTCTTTAGCGTGCTCCACCGTGGTGGTATGGATTTAGTCAAATTCATTGATAGTTGGCTTAGCTATGCACCATGGGAGTTTTTCTTATCCACAGCTCACGAAAATCAAATTACGTGTCTTTTCTACCTAGAATTGCTCAATCTACGAGTGCCTACGCAGCGTAAAGTGTACTTAGCTAAAGACCGTGCAGCTATTGTCATCTATAAAGAAGTTGATGATAAGAATGTGATAGATACTGTCATCGAGTTTCAGATTGCCAAGCAAGAAGATAGCATACTAGATAAGCTTCAAGATGGCGCTGTACAGCTCATTGAGCGCAGGTATGACCTTAATGTATCCACCACCGATACAAATCGATATTGTGTTGTAATCAGCACTAAGCTAAGACAAGTGGGCGCGCTAGCCAAGATCGATAGTAATGATAAGCACATAATTGTCTATCAATCCCCTTTGTTCAAAGGCGATGGATCACGGACAAACTCTAAGACAATGGAGCGGCGATAAGCTCTATGCTATCGAGCGAATACGCTCTATGACTATCGAGCGGCGATAAGCTCTATGGCTATCGGGCGCGGATAAGCTCTAAGTTGATTGGCTTAGCAAGGGATTGATGGGCTAGATGGTAGACAAGTATTAATGAAAAAGGCCGCGCCTATCGTCCTGTTAGATTGAAACTGCAGGAGATGACGCGGCCTCTTGCTGTGGTGAGTAGGCACAGCTTTAAGTTGTATGGCTTAGTAAGGCTTAATTACTTCTTAGCTTGCTTTTCTAAGAAAGCAACGCCTAAATCTGGGAAGTCAGTGAAGACACCATCAGCATCAGCGTCAATTAAGATAGCCTTGAAGAGCTCATCTACGTTGCTTGCGTACTCAGGCAGAGCATCAGCACGTACGGTATATGGGTGAACCATCATGCCGTTTAAGTGAGCGTTCTTTACAAAATCGTTAACTACGATATTGCCCTTCTTGGTCTTCTCTAAATCAAAGAGCATAGCGTAGGTTGGGCCTAAGCCAGTGGCGTACTTAGAAACCTCAGGGAAGTTCTTAGGATCAAGTAAGTAGTTAAAATCAAATGGAACCCACTTGCCATCCTTAAGCTCGTAAGTCTCATTCCAATCGTTATAGCCAAGGAGCATTACGGTCTTGAGCTTCATGCCCATCTTAGGCATGAGGGTGTCAACAACGTACTTGAGATCTGGGTAGTCGAAGGTCTGGAAGATTACATTGCTATCCTTAGTGGTGTAGCCGTACTTCTTGAGCACTTCTAAGGTAGCCTTAGAGATGTCCTTACCCTCTTGCTTGTGGAACCAAGGGGCCTTGGTCTCTACGTACAGACCGATATCACGACCCATGGTCTTATTGAGGCCCTGAATGAACTCAATTTCCTCTTCTAAGGTGTGAATCTTAAATACGGAGGTGAACATTGGGAAACGGTTAGGATAGCCCTGAACGCGCTTGCCATCCTTAATCTCAAAGCCTTCAGTGAAGTTTAAGGTCTTGATCTCATCTAAAGTGAAGTCAATTACGTAGTAGCGACCATCTTTACGGGCACGATTTGGGAACTTCTCGGCTACATCGGTAACACGATCGAGGAAGTGATCGTGAACTACAACTAAGCGATCATCCTTAGTCATAGCCAGATCTTGCTCTATATACTTAACACCCATGGTGTAGGCTAAAGCCTTTGACTCTAAGGTGTGCTCTGGCAGGTAGGCTGAGGCACCACGGTGAGCTACGATCACCTTATCCTGAACATCAGCTGCATAAGCAGCATTGACAGCTGCACTAACGGAAAAAACAGATGCAGTCATTAAAGCTGCGGCTAAAACGGACTTAGTAAACTTCATAAATAGCAACCAAAATACTATGAGGCTTGCTCAGAAAACTTATTACGTTTTCTTGATGGCCAATTTAATTGGCATGCTCATGTCCACACACAGTAAAAATTTGGCATGAGAGTTTTATGTTCCTATGGGTACATACAACCATCTCGGCCAAGCAAAAGACAAAGCATCAAGCAAACGTAAGATTTTGCAAAAATGAGCAAATTTTCAGTGAAAATGCCAATTTTTTGCCAAAATCTAAGCAAAACACTCAAAAAACGGATAAAACTGTGAAGTGCTTTTAGTCTATATAGTCTTGATTAAGGCTGTATCAGATGCATGTAAAACTTAGTTGCAGATCACACAATGACAAGCTCAACTAATTTTAGGCCCACTATTAGCTTGTCAGCCCCCTGCATAAGAGCTCTCAAGGCACATTTTTTCTCACTGCCGCAGTCTCTTATCTATCTAATCAGCACACAACAAACATCATCACGCCAATGCGATAAAAGTGCTTAGATATCAAATTAACTTGCTGCAAGAGCAGCAGTACTAAAGCAACAATACTCCCATCATAGGCCATTACTCTCATATCAATCGCTACATTAGCTTATAGCGCTGGCATATATAAAAATGTGTCTGTTTTCACTCAACACGATATGCCTACAGCCATACAAAAGCGCTTAGCTTGTATGACAAGATGACGCTATAACACCCCTCTTTAGAGTATTAACTCAAGCCTTTGGGAGCACAGATTCAAGTAAGGCTCAGGCTATTGAAAGTATGCTTTGCCTATGTTCATTGTCTGTTGCTTATAGATAGCCATGAGGATTGATTTACGACCAAGCTTAACTAGCTGCATCAATAAACTCTTTGCACATCCATCTGCAGCTTCGCTCTTAGCATTACGTTTTAGTGCACAAGAATAAAGCTACACACTAGGATAAGCGTGCACTCATGTGTATGATCTTGCGCAAATGCTTTGTCTTTGAAACATGGAGAGATTATGGATCACGTCAAATTAGAACTTGCACGTCCTTGCTTGCTAAACAAAAGCGAGTACTTAAAGCTTGCAAAAGCTAATATCAATATCCATAACCAAACCATAGTCTCAAGTAATTGCTATTTCAATGAGCCTACCTTGGTATACGGTAGCTGCTATCTATACCGTATTAAGATGGATAGCTACTCATACATCAACTACAGCTCTGATGTGCAAAACAGCTCTATAGGCCGCTACTGCTGTATTGGATCTAATTGCAATATCGGCATGCCTTTTCACAACTACAAAGCATTCTCATCATCTAATGTATGCAACAGTCAATCAGGCTTTTTACGCTTCTCAGGCCCAATTGACTACATGCCGCAGTGGCTAGATGAGCGCAATTACATCATGAGCTCACAAGTGCATATTGGACATGATGTCTGGATTGGATCTCATGTACGCATCCCTGCTGATGTCAGCATTGGTCATGGAGCTGTGGTCGGTACAGGCGCGGTCATCAAAAAAGACGTGCCACCATATGCCATCATCGATCATCGTGGAGATCATGTAAAAAACCGCTTTTCTGATGAGATCATTGCAGACCTCTTAGAGCTTAATTGGTGGGATTACGATCTGCCACGCATGATCTCTAAAAAGATGATCGATCCAAGCTTCCAAGAAAGCCCTCAAGGCATCATTGAGCTCATGCGCTCACAAGATACTTCTTCGTGGCTACGCATTGAACAAAAGTGGCGTGCCCTGTTAGTTTTCTCTGCAGATAAGAGTGCGCTTATCGATATTGACCCACAAACCGATCAGAACTTCTCTTCTGTCAATTTGCCTGCTGATATGCACAAACAAATTTTTGGCAAGAGATAAGGCTCAGCTCACGATCATCAGCGAGCTGCTAGCTATGAGCAGTGCTCTGCTCATAATAAGATAAGTGCTGTTGGCTATGAGCAATGCTCTGTTCTTAATAAGATAAGTGCTGTTGGCTATGAGAAGCGTGCTTTACGCATCTGCAAACTTATGTTCTACAATGCGCTCCATGCTTTTTATTTCTAGAGCTGTACACAGCTTTTGTCTTTGTTTAGAGTGTTAGTCAAAACGTTTTAGTGCACCGACGCTCTCTTATATTGCAAAGGTAGAAAGGGATCTTAATGGAATCTATAGCAATTGAAACCGTGACTGAGCTTGATGAGCAGACTAGAGACAAGCTTACCGATAAGCATTTGTTCTTGGGTGAAAATGTAGAAGTCGCCCGTAATTGCTACTTCAATAAGCCCAATGTGGTGTACTTCAATTGCTCTATCTTCAAAGTGAAGATGGATGCCTACTCATATATTCATCACCACTCAACAGTTATCAATACTGAAATTGGTCGCTACTGCTCGTTAGGTCATGCTTTAGATATCGGCATGGGCTTTCACAATTACAAAGCATCCTTTACCTCACCATGCTTCTACTCACAATCAATGTTTCTACCATTCTCAGGTGATATCGACTATAGGCCTGAGTGGCTCGAAGCACGCCATGGTGAGCAAACTAACCACGTTAAGATTGAGCATGATGTGTGGGTTGGTGGCCATGTGATGATTCCTAACGACGTTACGATTGGCACTGGCGCAGTAATTGGCGCGGGTGCTGTGGTAACTAAGGATGTGCCTCCTTATGCGATTATCAATGCGCGTGGTGAGCACGTTAAAAATCGCTTTGCTGATGAAATCATTGCTGACTTACTCGAGTCTCAATGGTGGGAATATGATCTGCCAAAACTAATCGCCAGCAAGCTTGTCGATCCTCGTATTCAAGAGCACCCAAGCATTTTGCTGCAGGCAATGAAAGATGCTGATTTAAGTACTTGGCCGCGTATTGCACAAGACTGGCATGCACTTTTAGTCTTTGCCAAAGACAAAGTACTCTTTACGCCTATTGATCCAAATACCGATCAAAACTTCACCTCAGTGAACTTGCCAGATTCAATCGTGGACTCGCTCTTTGGCGAAAAGTAATACAGCAGAGCTCAAGTACCAACACTAATCGCGTGCTCAACAGCATAGTGCTAAGCGCAAAGCTCAATAGCATAGTGCAAAGCTCAAAGACCAAGGTTCAAAGCGCAAGTTGTAAGGCTCAAAGCTTTATGCGCTACATCAATATGCAATCACACTGTCCGTCGCTCATATCTTGCTCAGGGGATTAATATGAAAGTCGTTGTGGCGCTTGATTCATTCAAAGGCAGCTGCACTGCCCATAATGCCTGCGAAGCTGTTGCAACAGGGTTTAAGAAGGCTCTGCACGATAGCGAGATTCTGTGCTGCCCTATCTCAGATGGCGGTGAGGGACTTATTGATAGCCTGTATGGTGTACTGCAAGAACAAGGCTTTGTTAAGCACCATCACACTGTACTTGGCCCATACCAAGGACAGGTAAAAGCAAGCTTCTTATATAACGAGCAACAAGGTGAGGCTATTGTAGAAATGGCCCAATGTAGTGGTATTGAGCTTAACTTAAACCATCCACGTGAGGGCGAAAAAGCCACTACCTATGGTCTTGGTCAGCTCATTGGACATATCTTAAGCTTAAAGTGCCGCACGATTAAGATTGGGCTTGGTGGCAGTGCTACAAATGATGCCGGTGCAGGCTTTGCTCAGGCACTAGGCGCAAAGTTTTATGACTCGCATGACCAGCTCATTACTGAGCCACTATGCGGCTCTATGCTTAGCAAGATTGCCCGTGTAGACACGACTGATTTAGACGCTGCATTAAAAGACGTGGAGATTTTTGGCACCTGTGATGTAACAAATCCACTTACTGGCAGCAATGGCGCAACTTATACTTTTGGACCGCAAAAAGGGATCAAGGTGCAAAATCTAGCTACTCTCGATGAGGCTATGCAATCCTTTGCCGATCTAATGAATGCTCACTATAAGCGCAGTGTAGATACTGTTGCAGGTGCGGGCGCTGCAGGTGGCATGGGGGCTGCCTTACTCTGGTTTGCCCACGGCACTTTAGAGCGCGGCATTGATATTGTTATGCGCATCCTTAAACTTGAAGAGAAGATCAAGGATAGCTCTCTCGTTATCGTTGGCGAGGGTCGTATCGATGGCCAAAGCCTGCAAGGTAAAGCCCCGCTTGGCGTAGCTAAGCTTGCCAAAGAGCATAAGGTTCCAGTAATTGCCCTGTGCGGCTCTATCGGTGCAAATGCAGAGGCCCTTTACGAGCACGGCATTAACGCTATCTATTCTTTATGCACCGGCCCCATGACCTTAGACGAGGCCATGTCTAACGCCGAAGAGCTATTAGAAAAACTAAGCTACAACATCGCCCGCACAGCATCTTTATCATTAAACTAATTTAGACGACATAATTAGAAACTAAAGCATGTGAAAGAACACAAGGTTTTGAACTTATTATTTAGCTCTGTGAACTACTCAAAGTAGCCAGATAACTTTCTCTTTAGAGTATATAAAGACTCAAAGTATCGCTTGTGCTCACCTCACGGCGTGTGATTCACCAGCACTATGCACTATGTTAGTCCATCGCTTCACTTTTAGATTTGCCTTTTGACGGCTGTGCCTTAGGTCTAGTGAGCGATAAGTTTAACTTTTCTTTTATAAGACGTTGGCACTGTCTAGTACTAAGGCTAATATTAAACTGCTTATTGATGTAGTCAGCAACGCTTATTCCATCCCAAAGGGCATAATTATGCGTTTCTGGCGGAGAAAGCAAGGCATCACGGAGCGCATCGAGCTGAGTTTCGCTAAGTCGACTTGGTCGGCCAGGCGGAGCTGATAGTTTTAGGGCTTGAAATCCTTGTTCATCAGCAAGCTTAACCCAAAGATTAATTGTTGCTGGACTCTCACCACAAGCCTCTGATAAGGACTTGGTGGAAATACCGTTAAGGTACATGTTGACGATTGTGGCTCTGTAGATCATCTTCGTCTCAGCATTTTGCCGAACAAAGCTTGAGCCTGCTTCTTTTAGCTGCTCAATATCAGTTTTAAATATTCGTACTTTCATGTTAAAAGACCATCTTAGGCTATACCTAATGGTAGCTTATCATGAATGTAGTGCTAAGTTTGATTATTACCTAATTATTTATGTCGTTTACTATAAAACACATACAGCCTAGCTTTAACGCCAATCAAAAAAGGCAGAGGCAGCAAAGTAATACTACCTTACTGCCTCAGCCCATTTTCTTTTAAATGTGTATCTTTAAAGCAAGTTCTGTCTTGATAGCTAGCCTATTTGCGAAAAATAATGATGAGCCATCCAATTAGCGCAAAATAATGATGAGCCATCCAATTAGCGCACGATAATGATGGAACCGCCCTCATCGGATAATGGCAGCTTATTAAGACGACCATGCTTGGCCTCAAACTCTGAGATTACCTCTTTAACGCCTTTGATGGAGGCGTGGTTGTAGTCGTGTAAGAAAAGGTAACCACCAGGTAAAGTACGCTCGTAGAAGAACTCTAAAGCTGTAGCCATTGGTTGTTTTAGGTCCATGTCTAAAGAGACAAAGACAAACTTAAGATCTTTAACCTCACGACAGGTCTTTTCGATCATGCCTTTATGAAAAACGGCTTTGTCTGCATGAGGCAACACGGCTTTAACTGCCTCGATGGAAGTGGAGTTAAAAGTCTGCTCATCACGGAAAAAGGTAGAGCAATTAACAGTTTTGAAAAAATAGATAAATGTGTTAATATACATTTATTATGAGCACATATAAGATTGGACAATTTGCTAAATTGGTACGCCGTACCCCAGCTACGATCCGACGTTGGGAGGCTGAAGGTAAAA
>NZ_CABTML010000111.1:0-48449 GCF_902485895.1 uncultured Anaerobiospirillum sp.
AGATCTCATCCATACCTGACTCTACAGTCTGGGCAAGTGCGATACCGTCAGAAGCGTTACGGTTACCCTGGTTGAGGCCATTAATCTGGGAGGTCAAGCGATCGGCGATCTGGAGGCCAGCAGCGTCATCTTTAGCACTGTTGATACGCATACCGCTTGATAAGCGCTGGTATGTGGTGGTCAGGGAGTTCTGGACATTGCCGAGGTATCTTTGGCCTTGAAGGGCGCTGTAATTGGTGTTTACGTATACTGCCATAATGAATTCTCCTGTTTTAAAACATTTGCATATGGGCAGATGAAAAGAAGTCGACTTCCAGATATCGGCATATATACGCGGTTTTGTGTGCGTTTATAGCCGTATGTAATCATATGCGTTCACATGTAACCGCAGCCCTCGGGACAAGATATACAGGGGTATACTTTGTACCGGTTGGGTACAAATTACACATGCAAGAGGACGCTTATGGCGATATGTAAATTGATCCTGTTAAGGACTGTTCGCATAACGGTCTTAGCAGAGAGCATTCTGCCTCTTAGCAGAGTGTTTCTGTTTAGACGATTACAATGTTTGAACATATCTGGTCTACCTTTATGAACGGATTATCGCATGGTCTTATTAGACACAAAGTTAAGATCTGTTGGTATCTACGAGGCTCAAGAATTAGAGTGCCTTAAATATGCAGTTTAAGATGTTAATAGTGACGCATCTTCCTAAGTTGTAATGTTGTAAAGAATGATGTTCTGAACCCTTGTCTGAAACGATGGTCTTTAGACCGTATTTTGTTTTAGTGGAATTTTATGAATGGCTTATATTTAATGATTTGAGATTGTATATAGATGGCAAAGTGACTCAGACAGAACTGTATGGCCTTATTTATCATAGATACACGATTCAATATCTATCACGCAGATACTAGCTTCTAATGGCGCTTTTTAGATTTAAACTTTCTGCATGAAATGGCTGTTCTATGCCTATATGAAAAAATGCTGTAGCGGAGTTAAAGGAAAAGTGTGAAATGTGTCAAAAGCTAGTAAATTAGGACTGACATCTTAATTTACGCTTACAGCTAGTAAACATTGCGTTAATCAGTTGAGTATTCTTTAGTGCACAAGGGGCGTCTAGGCCTTGATTCTTGGCATCTTTATCTACAAACAGTATAAATAAGCCTATTTATACGGAAGTTTATCCATTGTTCACACTTTGTGAAAAAGTACGTCATTGCTATTTTCACTGCTTGTGAATGGTGATACATTTACCTTAAGTTGCATAAGCAACTTAATTTGCAATATTTCCTATTGGGGCTATGTCGTTGAGTGAGTGACACTTATTAGATGCCGAAGAGCTTACAAGTTAAGCTCTGAAGCTTTTATTGAGCATATGGGACACGCTCTTGATGAGATGAGTGTTTCTAGAGCTGCTAGCGGCTGCAATTATTGCTAGCAGCTTAAAGGAATGTGAATCTGATTTAGATGAATAGATGCTCACTTACACAAACGGCAGTATGGCAGCTATCCCCTTTGCGCTGTTTCAAGCCAGTGACAAACATCTGCTGTACTGAAGTGAAGGTCACGCTTTGATAAAGCCTCAATAGGCTTTGGAAATGTTGGGTCAGTCTTACGTAACTTGTAGAAAGTTGTTCGTTTTATACCCAAAACTTTGCAAACTTCTTCAAGAGTAAGAGTGAGGCAAAGATTTACGCCCATTCAAAACCTCCTAGTAAAAGAATGCAGTTCTAGAGTCAATATATCCTTAAATGGATAAGCTTCTTTTTAAACAAGTCTCCAAATCATTTATCCCCTCCTTAAGCGATTCAAAGACAGCATCTAGAACTCTTGATGTGATCAGTTTCAACGCTACAGTAGAAGAATTTAGAGTCATATACTTACAAGTTAACTGCATACCACGATGCATGCTAAGTCGTCGTAACTTTGGGCATGTTTAGACTCATGCCAGAACCTTTGCCATGCGAGTAAGTATGCTTCTAATGGTGTTTCATATAACACCCGATGTTATTAGATCGTGTATTGAAATCTTCGACAAGTAGAAATGATCTATGTTGATCTTTAGCGCACACTTTCGGCAAATTTACGTATTGTATTGATCATTAGATCACGATTTTGATCAAAAGATTGTAAAAATTGATCATTCGCCGTAAAGATCATTAATATCAGCCAGAGCCTTATAAAAAGCCTGATTTCAAGTCATTTATCAGCATGACATGTAACAACTTGAGAAACATGTAAATTTAACTGTGTCAAGATTTTAGCTTTGTAGCTATTACAAGGCTTAGAGCAATTTTAAGTCTTAACAGGTACATCTATCCTACTATGTACTCTTTACTATAATCGATGGTGCTAAGTGTTATTGTTGTTACATAAAGTACATATTAGTACATATGTATGATTATGTATTCTGTGCACGCAAGTGCTAAGAGTACACAAAGGTATAAGTATACTAATATGAACTTGTAGTAAAACATGGCTAAAGTAGTATAAATAAGTACATGTGTACTAACATGCTAAAAATGAGGTGTATATCCAGTTTTAATGAATAGATGGGTTACTAAAGTACAAAATAGGATATATATATTTTAAATTTGTAGTACAGTGATGGTATTAGGAGTTCACATTAGTACAACTATACTTTAATGAAGAGTGAAGACGTGTTTTGTGCTTGACTTAGTTAAAAGTATAAATGTACTAAAATGTACCTTTGTTAACTTAGTCCAACTTATGTAGGTGGCTAGTATGATGACAAAAAGCGAGGCTATAAAGGCATCCATCAAAGATGCCTGGCGTAAGAAGTACAATGATGATGTAAGCAAGCTGACAAGGCGTGCTTTAGTGCTTGCATCTCCTAATCATGGCACCAAACAATACGTTGAAGCTCTTAATGAGCTTAAACTTATGCTTTGCAAAAAGGAAAATATTGATTACGAAAGTTCTGCTTTAGAGGCACTTGATAACGTCGTTAGAATTGCTCAGTCAGTACAGAAGTATATTAAAGTACACTCTTCTGATGAGCAGATGCACGAGTTAGCAAAGCTTAGAGAAGAGAAAGCCGAGCTTGAAAAGAAAGTTGATGAGCTCTTAAAGGTTAATGATGAATTGAACAAAGAGCTCTCTACTTATAAGAGCAAGGTAAGTATCCTCGAGAACGGCATTAAAGTGCTTGATAAGAAGTATGGTAGTAAACAACCAGACACTGGTGAAGCCGATAGCAGTACCTCTGAGGCAAAGAAGAGGATTAGTGCCTCTAAAGGTAAGTCTGCAGCTAAAGTAGCTACCCAGAAAGCGCCTGCTAAAACGAGAACTAAGACCACAGATAAAGGCAAGGACGCAAAGACTAAGTCGAGCACTACTAGACGCCAGGCTAACGTTCGTAAGAGCGCTCAAACAAAGCAGACATCGAGTGTAGTAGCATTAGAAACTTTAAGTAAAGAAGATAGTATCAAAAGTACTGATAAGACTGACTCTGCAGTCAAGCTACTTGAGTCATCAGAATATCTTAAATTACCCGAAAACAACTAGAGCACTAAATCATAACTATTGCCGCATGAAGACCTAATCTTAAGAGACGTTTAAGGTTATATGTGGTTGTATTTGTTCGTATTTAGTCATGGCTATTCTAATGATTGACGCCTAGGTATAGAGTCATCATAACGGATTATGAGCTCTAGTTTTTGGAGGTATAGCTATGGCTAAGTACAAGCTAACTGCTCTCATAGTATCCCGTGCCATACCACGCGATGATCATTACATGCTTGGCGATGGTAACTGTCTGTACTTAAAAGTTTATCCAACAAATCGTAAGCAGTGGGTTTTAAGAAAGACCTCAAAGGGTTGTTCCATGATTAAAGTTCTTGGCGAATACCCTGAAATGTCGCTTGGACAGGCCCGCAAGGCTGCTGTTGTTGAAAATAAAAAGTACGAAGATGGCAGAAAGTCACGTACTGAACATCGCATCTTATTTAAAGAGCTTGTTGATATGTGGCTCAAGGCTCGAGATGTTACTGACACTACGTTAAAACATGATGTTTACTGTCTTCAGACATGGGACGACTTGGGCAATCGTGAAATTAAAGACATTAAGCCTTATGAAGTCCGTATGTTGGTTGAGTCAAGTATTGCTAAAGGCCAACTTGTAGCAGCAAGGCGTAAGCTTAGTTTGCTTGCTCAAGTAGAGCGTTTTGCACTAGGACTCGGCCTTATTGATGTGCCTAGACTGCAGTACATCTCAAAAACTCTGCCAAGGCATGAGGTCAAACACCATCGCTCTTTACCAGCTGACCAGCTTCAATTTGTTTTTCAAACTGTATATGACTCAGACCGCAAACCAACTGCAGATGATGTAGATATTATCAAAGCGCTCTGTTTAACCTTGTGTCGAATTGGAGAAGTTCTATCTCTTCAGTTCGAGTGGGTAGACTACGACGAAAAAATTATCGTAATCCCGGCCGAGCATATGAAGGCCAAAAGAGAACATCGAATCCCTTTAACTCCACAGCTTGAGAAACTCATTGCTAGACGAGATAAAGGAAAAGGAGGTTATATTTTTGCTAGTGATCGCTCTGATACAGGCATTCTATCCAGGAATACCTTCATACACAGATCTAAACTAAAGGATCTTATCACTCCTCATGGCTTTAGAAGTATGGGAAGGTCTTGGATGTCGCTTCAAGGATTTAGTTTTGAAGCGTCTGAGTACTGTCTTGCGCACAGAGTAGAGAACCGTACGCAGATGGCCTATCAGCGTTATGACTACTTAGAACAAAGGCGTGAGATAATGAAGAGCTGGTGTGACTATGTAGAGTCATGCTACAAGCCATATTTCCCAGACATATAGGAATAGTCATGACGTCTTTGGCATGTACTGTGGATAATGTCATGTCAGCGTTTGTGCATGCATAAAGGCTGCTAGCTGAATATTAAATTCAGCTAGCAGTCAGTAATGATGCTGGAGCATCATTTCGCACACTTTGTCAGTTTAGCTGACATAAAGCTTAAACTCAATCTTTTGCTTATGCTTCTTCAATTAAAGAGGCTTCTGCTTAGCTAATTCAAGCTAAGTCTTAGCTCAACATGCCTAATTTAAGCTATACATACTCGTTGGCTTAACTTCTCCCTCCTGCAACGCACCTCATCTCAAATCCCTCTTCTAAGCTCGCAAGTATGGTTGCATGCAAAGCATGCCGGACCAGGAAGTTCTTATCTGTCATTAGTCTGAAGTATGTACTTTTCATACGCAGGATAAAGCTTTAGCTCTACTAAACACAAAAATGTATAGATGTACTATTTTGTACTTTTATTAATTAAGATAACTGAGGATAAATGTACCAATTTGTACTCGAAACAATGAGAAGAGAAGATGTCGCGTAGGAGAAAAATGGCGGGAATCTAGTTGTGTAGATAAACAAAAGCAAGCCCATTTAACTCAACTTAATGTCAGACGGAAAGTCGAGTTACGCAGTAGCAGAAAGCTGCATATGGGCTTGCTTTTGGAGGAGATGGCAGTATAAGTAACAGTTCAGAACCCACAAATGAGTATTAGCACACAAATAAATGCCTCAACTCATCCTTGGGTACAAAATAGAGATTTGAGTTTACAGAAGACATCGAATCTCTACGTAAACAGTCTCAATACTGTAAAGAAAGTTTACTATATTTTGATCCTAAAATGTACCCAACCTTTCACAAATGTGATTTACAGGGGATTTTTAGTTGGCGTTTACGTAAACTGCCATGGGACAGATCCTTATAGTTAGTTGTTTGCATTGCCCACGGCTCAATACACATCGGTTCGGGGCATTATGATCTTTCTTACACTTGCTAACGATTATGTTGTTTTAGTTGTATTTATAAAACATAGCAAAGTAAAAATGTTTGATCGTAAACACATTATTTTTTACTTTTTGATGGTGCTGTAGATATTGTGTATCTATTGGTTTTGAGGAGCAGTGAAACGAATTAGCCATCATTATTTACATGTTATTTATGTAAAAGACGGTGAGTAATTTTTGGGGTGTATGCGGAGGGATGAAAAAGCCCCGAGTCTTGGTGAAGAATCGGGGCTTTTGGAGGCTAGGGAGTGATAGCCTTGGGATGAGTGGCTAGTCTACTTGTCGGTGTTGTCGATGACGTTAGCGCTAGCAATATCTGTTGAGGCAGTATTAGTTACCTCAGATGCGCTCTTGTTATCAGAGTCGCTAGAGGCTAGGGCGCGAGCACGGGCAGCAGCGGCTGCTGCCTTGCGGGCTTTTGATTGAGCAAGAGAGCTTGCAGTTGTGGCAACTACGCTGCTCTTTGCATTGCTCTTATCGCTAGCTACTTCAACTGAATCATTTGACTCAGTCTCGCTACTTTGTGCCTTGCTAATGGCGGCCTTAGTTGCAGCCTTACGTGCCTTAGCATCAGCAAGCGAGGTTGAGGTAGTAGCAGGAGCGGTTGAACCCTTAAGCTTTGCCTTCATTGAAGTTGGGGCAGGGGCGATAAGGTCTTGATCTTCACCATTAGATGGATTGAACTTAACCTCACCAAACTCCTCGTGATCTAACACGCGAGCCATACCAGCTTGAGCTATACCCTCTGACTCAATTCTTTGAGCTGCGGTTGCATCTTTGGCTGAGCTGCTTGAGGACTTCTTGACCTCGGCAGATGCAGCTTCGGATGCAGCCTTACGAGCAGCCTCTAATTTTGCAGCTTGCTCTTCTGTCACTACAGGGCTTACAGCTACTGTGCTTTGTTCTTCCTTACTTTGTTGGACTTGAGCCTCACGCAATGCAGCTTCGGCCTCTTCACGCTCAACACGCTCTAAAGCTTGCTCAGCTGCAGTTGCGTAGGCCTCAGCAAGTTCGGTGTTATCCACTGCCTCGCCATCTTCTGCAGCTACCACAGCGCCGGCTTTTCTACCCTTGGTATCAACCACGTTAGGGCTACGCATCGACTTTAAAGCTAAAGCAGTTGCTGCAGCTGTATCTTCACCACGGCTTAAAGCTTTAGCCTGAGCTTGCAACAGTGCCAGAGCTACTGGATTGAGCTTGAAGTCGCTATCGAGCATCTCGTCGCCGTGTGGAGCAAAGTAATGCAGCTTTTGCTCTTCTGCGGAGGCCTTTTCAGCCTTGGCAGCATCGGCACGCTTACGCTTTTGCTTCTTGACCATGGATAGCCAGGCAAAGAAGGTAAAGATTGATACGATGAAGACGATGATAGTTGCTAACGCGTTGATCTCAGGTGACAGGCCTCTACGTACTGATGAGAAGATCAGCATGGGCAGAGTAGTGGAGTCAGGGCCTGCGATAAATGAGGCAATCACCAAATCATCCATAGACATGGTGAAAGCCAGTAAGAATGCAGCAACTTCAGATGGCATTAAGGCAGGAAGGATAATGGCAAAGAATACTTTGACAGGGCCTGCGCCTAAGTCCATAGCAGCCTCTTCAATGGAGGTATCAAGCTCTCTAAAACGAGAGCGGATAACTACAGTTGCATAGGCTGAGCAGAAAGTTACGTGAGCAATCCAAATGGCCCAAATGCCGCGATCAGCAAAAATAGGGATATGAGAACCTAAAGTTACGAAGATCAGCAGCAGTGCAAGACCAGTAATAACCTCAGGTAACACCATCGGAGCGGTCATTAACAGTACAAATAATGACTCGCCTCTAAAGCTGCCTACGCGGGTTAACACGAATGCAGCTAAGGTGCCTAACACCACGGAGGCACAAGCTGTCATAAACGCTACTAAGAGCGAAACGCCAACTGCGCGGATGATGTCTGAGTTGTTAAATAAGGCTCGATACCACTTTAAAGATGCCTGAGTCCAAACAGTCACCATACGTGACTCATTGAATGAGTACACAATCAAGGTCACGATAGGCAGGTATAAGAATACCAGGGCACAGGCGATGATCACGCCACGTGCAATGGCAGCTTTGCTTTGCTTACTTCCGTGCATTGATCCTCTCCTGTTCTTTACGCTCGATCTTGTAGAAGACCACAATTGGGATCACAAGAATGATGAGCATGATGATGGCTACAGCACTAGCAAGTGGCCAGTCACGATTGTTAAAGAACTCTTGCCATAAGATACGTCCGATGAGGATCGAGCCCTTACCTCCAAGCAGCTCAGGAATAACGTATTCACCGATGGCTGGGATAAAGACGAGCATAGAGCCGGCAACAATACCTGACTTAGTTTGCGGTACTAAGGAGTTAAAGAAAGTCTTTACAGGACGGCAACCTAAGTCTGAAGCAGCTTCGATTAATGAGTAGTCAACCTTCATTAATGCTGAGAATAACGGCAGTACCATGTACGGCAAGTAGCAGTACACAATACCGATATAAACTGCAGCATCTGTTTGCAGTATTTGAATCGGCGCATCGATAATGCCTAAGGTCATCAAGATTTCATTGATAAGACCATCGCGCTTTAACAGAGTCATCCAAGCGTAGATACGTACTACAAACGAAGTCCAGCTCGGCATAATGATGAGCATGAACAGTACATTACGCATAGCAGGACGAGCAGTAGCTAACGCCCAAGCAATCGGATAACCGATTAACAAACAGAAGAAAGTAGAGAATGTTGCTACCTGTAAAGACTTCAGGTAGGAACGAATATAAGTTCCTTCAGGATCAGTGAAGATGTAGGTGTAGTTTTCCAAATGCAGAATGATCTGCATGGCACCTTCTTCAAAGGTAACTAAAGGAGAGTACGGAGGAATGGCGATTTCTGATACTGACAAAGAGATCTTAAAGATGATCAAGAATGGCAGTAAGAAGAACAGTACCATCCATAGGTACGGTAGAAAAATGAGTGCGTAATCACGCCAAGTGTGCTGATGTGTACTCATCATTCCAGTCTCATTTGCAGTAACACGCTTTGTAGCAAAAGCGCGTCGGATAAAACTAAGATTCGAGCTTAAGCCAGTGGACATCGCAGTTACCTGTATAGTTGTGCACAATAGCCTGCCTCAAGAGCGCTATGAGATATCTACAGTCTGTCAGTGAAAGTTGCTTTTTTTTCAAGCTGTTCTCTGCCTGATGCTGCAGGTATCTTTGTGAAGATACTATCTTTTAGATAGATCTATTTGTGTCTTGAGGGGCATGTCCTTAAGTGAGTGCAAGCTGATGGTCAGACACATGCTTATGTCTGAGGCCATCTTTGCCTAGAGGGCATTGCTTTATCACTTGGTGGTCGATGGCCATTAAATGGTCAGCGCAATACAGGAATCTGGATCCCAGCTTAAGTAAACATGGTCTTCCCAAGTTGGAAGGCCTTGCTTGAATCGGTCTACGTTAGGCAGTGTTGAAGTAACAATACGGCCGTTGGTGAGCTTTACATAGTAAATAGACACGTCGCCTAAGTAAGCGATGTTCTCCACTACACCCTCACACCAGTTGGTATTCTCAGCAGGGCGCTCATGAGAGATGTAAATCTTCTCAGGACGCAGCGCAATAATGAGAGGCATACCGTCAGCCAAATCGATATCGTGAGATAACTCGATTAAGTGGTTGAAATCACGAGCCTTAATTAAAGATTGGGTAGCTGAAGAGGTTACTAAGGAGCTTTCAAAGATGTTTACTGAGCCGATGAACTCAGCGCAGAAACGGCAGTTAGGGTTTTCGTAGATTTCACGAGGACCACCAACCTGAATAAACTCACCTCTATCCATAATGGCAATACGATCAGCCATAGTCATGGCTTCTTCTTGATCGTGGGTAACCATCAGACAGGTAACATTAACTGAGTTGATGATGTCAACGAGCTCAAGACGCATCTGCTCACGCAGCTTCTTATCAAGCGCACCCATTGGCTCATCAAGGAGCAGCAGGCGAGGCTCTTTAGCTAAAGAGCGAGCTAGCGCAACACGCTGACGTTGACCACCAGAGAGCTGATATGGCTTTCTGTCCACATAGTTTTCCATGTGTACAAGACGCAGCATACGCTCTACACGGTCTTGAATTACATCCTTTGGTAACTTGCTTTGCTTTAAACCAAAAGCGATGTTTTGGCCTACGGTCATGTATGGGAACAGAGCGTAAGACTGGAACATCATGTTTAAAGGACGTTTGTACGGTGGCACACCGATCATTTCTTCGCCGCAGAGCATGATAGAGCCAGAGGTTGGCTGCTCAAAACCTGCTAAAAGACGTAACAAAGTGGATTTACCGCAGCCTGAAGAGCCGAGTAAGGCGAAAATTTCACCTTCATAGATGGTTAAGTCCACTTCGTCTACAGCTACGAAATTATCAAAGCGCTTAGTGAGCTTCTTGACAGTCAGAATAGGTTTACGATTCTGCTTCTCAGGAGAAGGTTTTTGACCTGGCAGTTCACCTACGCGATGGGAGGCAGATCCCTTTGGGGCTGCAGCTAAGTTCTTGATGCCCTGAACGGTTGATAAAGGAGATGTTGGAGTGCTAGTTGCAGCACTTGCCTCATTTGAAGCGGCTTCTGCCGCTTGCAACTTAGGAGTATTTTCCACTCGTATAAGTCCAAGATGAAAGGTAAGAAGGACCCCGCCCCAAGCTATTACCTTAGGATGTTTACTCATAGCTTAGTTGCTTGAGTAGAACAACTGTAGCGAGCTAATGTTAAATTTAGGTCTAACTTAAGCTCATATATGTGGTATTTCACTTCAGCGGGCAGCTGCAGGACACCTTTTGGTGTACACAGCGATAAGGCATCGTATGTGACAAGTTTTATTAGTCATTACATGCAAACATGGTGTTTGCGTAGAGATGGTTCCTTATGCTGCCGCAGCCCGGCCACAATAATACTTTTCGGGCCTAGACCTGCATAATAAACGGCGAGTACTCTCGGCGCAAAGCAGAAAAGCACCTAGCTAAATGATTAAGCTTGTAGTGCATAGGCCGATGACACCATGACAATACAGGTGCCATTTTGCTCACGAAACAGTGACAACTGCCCCATGATAAGCCCGTATAATACAGAATTTCTCAGACTTTGCGACATCTTAGGACAAGTATTTACGTAAATAGTTTGCCCTTTTAAATACCTGTGCCTTACAAAGCCCATGAAACAAGGGCCTAACGACAACAAGCATTTAAAACATTGCCAAGCCCACTTACATTGGCATATGGTCAATATGCATGCAAAAGCTGACATTTTTGCAAAATGTGCATGGAACAATGTCTTTTATGGGGACTTTGCTCGGTTACTTGATCGTTTAGTATCTAATGGTGATTAGAAATTGGCTTAAGCATGGGCATAGCTGTCTTTGCTTGCGCTAGGCGCTATGGGCTTTAGCAATCATGCTATACTTGCCTCATTCACTAAAAAGCGTTGTGAGCTACTTAAGCTCATATCTTTGCTAAATTAGTTTTTGCCCGTTTGAAATAATAAGGAGCATCGGAGCCATGCAGAATTTTGACTATCAGCGCCGTACCTTTGTTATGTTCGGACGTGGCCGTGAGAACGAGGCAGGTTCAATCTTAAAGTATGAAGGTGCTCGTCGCATCATGATTCATTATGATGACGCCTCCCATAAGCCTGACTTGTTTGATCGTATTAAGCGCTCATTAGATCGTGCAGGATTAGAGTTTTTTGTGTTTGGTAAGACGCAAGAAATTGCTTGGGCCGATACTGTTTATGAAGGCATTAACTATTGCCGACAAGAGCATATTGATGCGGTATTAGCTGTAGGCGGTGCCTCAGCGATTAACAGCGCAAAAGCTATTAGTGCAGGTGCTCTATACGCTGGTGACTTTTGGGACTTCTTTTCAGGAGTACGTGAGCCAGTACGTACCTTGATTAATGGTGCGATTACCACTTCATCTGATACCGGTGCCGAATGCTCTGCAGTTTGTACCATTGCCCGTGAGATTGATGGCAAGCTGCGTAAGTTCAATAAGAGCTCGCCAGCATTCTTACCTCGTTTTGCCATCATCAATCCTGAACTGAGCTTGTCTATCGACAACAAGTCTACTGCAATTGCTGCAATGGACATGATCGCTCACGTTATTGAGTGCTACTTTACTAATACTCCAAACGTAAATCTCACTGATGAACTGTGTGAAGGTATCTTACGCACCATCATCAACACTCTACCTCGTACTATTGAAGATCCAAATGATTACGATGCACGTGCTAATCTCATGCTAGCTGGCACCTTGGCACAAAATGGTATGTGTGGTTTAGGTCGTGAGGCAGATTGGTCAGTGCATGTGCTTGAGCTTGAGCTCGCTGCTACTTACAGAACTCTACGTGGTGAAGGCCTTGCTGTACTCATCCCAGCATGGATGACATATTGCTTAAAGCACAATCCAATGCGTATGGCTCAGTTTGCCAATAAGGTATTTGGTATTGCGCTTAATTACGACGATCCAACCGATACAGCTTTTAAGGGCATTGAGGCGCTCAGAGTGTTCTTCCATCGTTGTGGTCTGCCGCAAAACTTCTTTGAAATGGGCCTGCCTATGGTGGATGTAGTTAAGTTAGTAGAGAGCTTACACCTCAAAGACGGTGCTACTATCGGCAATTACGTAAAACTCGACTCTACTGCATGTGAGTCTATTTACACTCTGGCCTATACTTACAGACAAACTCGCCGCTTAGTACCGCACTATAACGTCTAGCTCATTACTCAGTAATTGCCCAAAATGATGGGCACTGATGATTATCTTTCATATAGCAAAAAAGCCGCAGCTGCGGCTTTTTTGTGTCTTAGGCGGTTTGGTATGGCCATGCTAGCAAGCTCTGGCTAGCTTAAATACAGCTAGCTAAGAGTATGGCTTTACATGAGACCATAAGGCCTAAGTAGAGCTAAAGGCATTTTGCTCTAAAGCTCTTAGCAATTAAGGCCTTAGCAATAAATGTCCTTAGCTATAAGAGCTAAAGACACTTTGCTCTAAGGATCTTAGCTATGAAGATCCTTAGCTATGAAAGCGCTTAGCTATAAAGGCCTTAGCGCCACCAGAAGTACCAAACAGTAGACTGTCTAAGTGAGTCGGCAAGGCAACCAACATAGTGGTGCAACTCTGTGAGCTCATGGCACAGACCGTATTGCTCAACTGCTAGCTCTAAAGCCTTATCCTCAGGAACTGGAGCTGGAACAATATACTCAAGCTCATCATGAGTGAGTACAGCTGGCATAGCTTGGTAACGCTCAAACCAGAACTTGGAAATAGAGGTAATATCCTCAGGAGCAGGGCAGTCACCCCAGCCGCCAAATGGTAAGAAGGCAAAGACATCCCATGGATTAGTTACAGGCAGCTTAGCAAGTAACAGCGGCACACTCATCTCAGTGTCGTGGTCGATAACTGAGGAGAAGTTATTGTAGGCACGACCGTTCTCAACGCGACCGATAATGAGTTGATCCCAGTCGATATTGTCCTTAGCGGCCTTTTCTTCGCACTCACTAATGCGATAGGCTAAAGTTACCTTGCCGTTATCGCTTTCGGTAGATAAAGCAGTAGAGCGGTAATCACGAACGTGATCAAAGGAGAACTCAAGACCATCCTCTGACTCGGTAAATGGATCGGAGTTAACAATCATGCACTGTAAGAGCAGGTCGTTAACTGCAATTAACATTGGGACAAAGCCCTCAGATAAACCTTGTACAGATGCTTGATCGTAAGCCTCACGAATAGCTGCGATATCGGAAGTAGGTGGAATATAGGAACAATCACAGTTTAAGAAAGAGATCATCTTGCGAGCTAAAGCTGCAATATGTGGATCTGATTCTTCTTCAAGGCCAGTAACTACAATGCTGTGCTCGTCGATAATTTGAGCATTGTCAGTGGAGGCATCCTCAGCTTCGGTAGCAACCACCTCAACATTTTCTTCATTACGAGAGACCTTGTAGGTCATCTGATCTGGCATGGCGATACCGCGAGAGTGAGTTACGGTATAGCTCTCTTGATCTGAGAAGGCTACAGTTTCACCGTCGCCTAAGATGGCATCGTTTTCTAGCACATAGTAAGCAAGGTTACGTAACACCTCACGCATGCCATCGATGTCCATATTTGGATCGCAGATCTCCATCTCGTCCATGCCGAAGTTTTCCATACCAAAGGTATAGCACATCACTTCGTTTTCGATGGTCACAGCACCGCACCAAATCCAAGTTTCAATTGGCAGGCAGTCGTGCTTGAGCATGTCAGAAAAGAGATCGTAATAAACTGGTTCTACCACTACGCCAGAGGTGTAAACGCCGCTTGCAAAAGGCTGACGGCTGCCAGCGGACATGAGCTTAGTAAAGAGTTTGGCGCGGTCGATAGTGTCGATAAGAAAATCGGCATGTACAGAGATGTGGATGTAGCCTTGATGTGCCTGAGCTACTGCATTGGCCTCGGGCCACTGGAAGTTGTTAGACGCATAGGCCTCTGCCTCACCATCAGGCATGTGCTCTGGCACAAACATGAAAGCAGCATGAATACCGTCTAAGTCAAAGATCAACTCAGAGTCACTCTTAGAGAGATTCTCCTTAGGCTCGATATCCCACTTTTCTTTGAGATCGCTTAAAAGCTTACTCTGATCCCATGAAGGACTTGAGAGTAGTATGCAGCCAGAAAACTGGCCTGTGGTGTCGAAGTTAACTTCAGCCATAGTGAACTCTTTTCTTTTTCGCGACCTGGAGTATCAAGTAGCAGTGTGTAGTTGCATACCCTGATAGCGCGTTTGCCCATCACATCTAAAAGCCTCAGCTTTTAGATAAACAGAAGGGTCAATATGTTGATGGGCGTTTGTCAAAGTTTGTACAAGGGATAACGCTTAACAATCTTTGACACGATGCTTTTATTTGCATCCACGCCTAAGGTTAATAAAGCCATACCAGTCTTAAGCTCAAAGAGACTAGTAAGCCTCAGTAAAAGCGCAAAGATAAAGGCTTAGCGCTATATTAATCTTCATAAAGCACAAAGTGTCGGATCATGGTCACTAAAACCATAATAAAACATGTGCTAGTTAATTTTTTGTTGCACGTGCAATCATTGGGCCTTGATTGCATAAGTACACAGCGCAGCTACACTTGATGTCAAGTTGCTTGGGCTTCAAGATTATCTACTTATCAGCAAAAATCTAATAGCACTGTATCTCTAGTTGCGAAAACTTCTTAACTACGTATGGTTAAAAAGCATCATTTGCCAACATGCATACCATATCTGCACCATCCACGATCTTTAACATAAAGACACATAAGGACAAGCGCCCGCTCATCTAAGCATTGATATCAGATAAAGCATCCTCGTCCGATCTCTGATTGCAGACACAAACAGCGCCCGCTCATCTGATCTTTGACATCGGCCTGTGGCAGCCTCATCTGATCTCTGATTGCAGACACAAGCTGCGGCTGCTCTACCTGATCTTTGACATCAGATAAAGGCAGCCTTATCTGATCTCTGATTGCAGACACAAGCCGCGCACTATTCATCTGATCTTTGACAGTAGTTAGTCCTCTGGTGGCTAAATAGCCTTGGTGACAGTTAAAGCATGGTGTAAAGCAATCTAAGTTTGTAAACAAGTGGTTTAGAAAGCAACCATAGCCAATGCTTGAAGCTAATAGAGCATAGTACTTTAGAGCTTGGGACTTTAGGTTGCTTGATAAACGTTAATTGCCGCGTACTACGATGGTAGTAGGAACGCTAGCGTCTTCTTTAATACGCTCATGTTGGCTCATGATAGATTTCTCAGCTGTACGCTCAAGATAGCTAGTAGAGCCTTCAATAGCGGTAGGCGAAGTAGGGATTCGTGCACTTTGCTTATTAGCATTGAGCAGAGCACCTGCCTCTTCAGCAGAGACTCGCTTAGAGACCACTACTGCGCCGCCTTGTGAGTAAACCATCTGATCTTGCTGAGCTTGAGGCTGTGCCTTTGGAGCTGTAGTAGTACGCATAATACGTACACCAGGGCTCTTAGCCTTAATTGCCTCAGCACCGGCATTAGCAGCTTCAGCTGCAGCTCTGTCAGCCTCTGCCTTAGCCTGAGCCATAGCTCTGATCTCAGCAGAGGACAGTGACGATACAGGCACGTTGCGGCTTAAAGCACCGTCAACTACATTAGCACCAGATTGAGAGTTTTCAGGTTGCTCAAAGCTCTTAGTAAGCTCATCAGGATCGTAGCTTAAAACATCGCCACGGCCAGTTAAGTCGATATAGCTACCACGCTTGCGACGTGGCGGCATATTATCGGCATCATCACCGTACATAGCTCTGCGCAATGCCGCACGCTTTTCATCTAAAGCAGCCTTGGCAGCGATCTTAGCCTCTTCCTCAGCACTAGTGCCATTAGATGCCTCATCAGCACCATCACCAACTTGCGCCTGAGCACCTTGATCCACTGTATCAGTAGTGCCTTGCTTATCACTTGCAGCACCATCACTAGTGGCGCTGTCAGCAGTAGCATTAGCAGCATCGGCTGCATCAGTGTCAGCTGCATCCGCGCTTGTGTCAGTATTGATATCTGCATTGGCAGCAGCATTGTCCTCACTAAGGGACTCATCCTTTTGGATAATGGTCTTAGTGATTACAGTGGCTACATAGTCATCGGTCTCTTCAGTGGTGTAAGAGTGCTCCTCGGTAGGATCTTTGTGTGACTGTTCCTCAACTACTAAAGCAGCATTATTATCCGCTTCAGCATCGGTTGAGGCAGGGGTATAAGCTCCAGAGGTGATAACAGTGGCAACACCATCATTAGACTTTGATTTGGCGTCCTTGTCGTCGAGAACCTCTGTGGTGATCGCCTCAACAGGATCCATAAATGGCTTAGTTGCGCGTGAATCAGTAATGACTGAGTTTGTAGTCTCTGTCTTAGAGGTAGTGATAATGGTCTTAGCACTTAAAATGGTATCTGGTACTACAGCAATCTCTTGCTCGCTAGATTCACCCTTATGCTGAGACTCAGCTGCAACGCCAGCCTCAACGTCAGCTGCAACGCTATTTTGAGCTGCATTTTGCTCTTTTACGTCACTCTCACTGCCGCTAGCGTCTTTTTCATCTAAGTCCGAGGCATAGAGCAGTTCAGCAATAGCCTCTTCAGAGTTAACTTTCTTAAGTGCAGCAATCTCTCTTAAGGTTGCTGCATCAAGTGGCTCAAGCTTTTTACTTGCCTTAGCAGCATCACTAGGAGCAGCTGCCTTCACATCGCTTGGAGATGCTTTAGGAGCTACGCTAGCATCTGCAGCCACAGCAGCACTAGCAGTAGGCTTAGCATCTGCATCACTCTTATCAGACTCGACCTCAGGCTCTGCAACAACATCTTGAGATGGAGCAATGTCCAGTGCTTCGGTATTGTCTGATGGTACTTGCTCAGCACTAGTTACTAAATCAGCGCTTGAATCCTCTGCAGACGCTAAGGTCTTAGCAGCTTCGTCGCTAGAGTTGTCTTGTGCATCGGATGACTCTGCCATCTTGGCTTGTGCATCGGATAACTCAGCCATCTGGGCTTTCTGCGCGGCTTGAGCGGCGCGAATAGCTTCCATCGCAATAGCTCTTTGGCCTTCACGACGGGACTTTTCGGCGGCAGCTAACTTAGCAGCTTCAGCCTCAGCTCGAGCCTCTGCATAGACCTCTTCAGGATCTCGGGTATTCTGCGGATCGCTATTAACCACTAAAAAGCGTTTAGCTGATGCGCTGTTATTACCAGCAATTGCACCGGCAATGGCGTTTTCATCAGGCAGGGTAAAAGGCTTTGGAGCAGAGTCTAAAGACAGGTTGGCTGGCTTGTCTAAATCATGAGCCACAGCTGCAGTAGCAGCAGCGCCATTAAAGTTTAATGGGCCATTATTACTAGCATTGGTGTTATCACTGTTTGGTGCTGATGTTCTAGCAGCGCTCTCATTGCTTGCAGCTCCCTTATCAGTTGTACGCACCTCGCCTACGCTCACTGAGTCAGCATAGATAACATCAGATAGTGGATTAGCGCTTTGGCGATATGGCTTTGGACTATCGATAGAGACTAGATTGTTTTGTTCAATCTTTCTATTGATAGAAGATGCAATCAATGAGGCAACATTGTCATCATTGATCTCATCAACAGAGCTCATGGATGGCTTGCTATCTTGGGTAGCGGCGCTAGCAGATGCACCGGCTGTAGCCTCAGTAGCTACATTGCTCTTGCTTACAACTTGAGTTTGCTGCTCGATAGAACTTAGGATGCTCTCAATGCTCTTACGAGGAGGCTCTGCTTGCATGGTGATAGTCTTATCTTCACTACCAACAGCTGCAGTGTGCATGGATGCAATTACAGCATCAGTTTTATCGTCATCAGCATTTAAGACATCGCTTTGTACGATGCTATCAAGCTCTCGCTCTAAACGAGCTTCACGAGCTTCAGCAGTAACGCTAGCATCTAAATTGCCAGCATCATCATCATCTGCTGCAGGGCTTACTTGCTCTTGAACTTGCTCATCAGCATCTACATCGCCATCAGCGTTTACTGCAGCACTAGCGGCAACGTCAGTCTCATCAGACTCTTGAGCGTAAGCTACGTCCTCACTTGCTGCATTATCGGAGCTAGCAAGTTCAGCAGCAGTTGCGACATCATCTTGGGCACTTACATTGGCTGCAGCGAGATCTGAGGTAGCTGCACTGATGGTGCTATCAAGCACATTTACTTGTGACTCAGCGGCGGTGTCGAGTGCAGCTTCGCTATCGAGAGTAGGTGCAGTGTCGACCTTGGACTCATCCTTACTATCAGCACTCTTGCGCTTGAAGATCTTGCCAAGGTTATTGAACAGTCCAAAGTGCTTTTCTTCGGTGGCTGCAACTTTAACTTGGGTAAGCTCAACTACAGGCTCAGACAGACCATCACCAGGGACTTCGGATAAGACCTGAGCATCGGTATAGACGCTTTGTGCTGAGAGCTTGCTAAAGTCGGTACGTGCTTGAGGGCTGATGATGCCATCTTCATCGTCAGAGGCAGCACTGACATATGACACATCGCTTGGTGCTGCAGTGCTCTGTGCATTTGACGCATGTACTGAGTCGGTGTCCTGAACTTCCTGAGCCTCAACATACTGAGGAGGATCTAAATCCTCGTCATCATCTTGATACTCGTTTGGATAGTGATCCTCGCTCTGCTCAATGCCGCCTTGTGCAGATGCTGCATAGGCTTGTTCATCATTGATGCGCTGAGCAATCTCTTGAGCTACGGCATTAGTTTCAGCATATGGATTGATCTTGTGCTCTCGGCTAGGCGAGTCTGTATCTTCAGCTGCTTGACTTTGCGCAGGAGAAGTAAAGAATGCCTTAGCTGCATTGGCTTGTGCTGCAGCAGATGCTGCTGCACGGGCCTTAGCCTCTGCTTGTGCTTTGGCCTCTAAAGCTGCAGCTTCAGCCTTGGCATGTGCCTCGGCCTCATCTTGGGCCGCTGCTCTTGCCTCGGCCTCAGCACGTGATTTAGCATCAGAGAGTGACTGAGTATCAGCACGTGACTGTGCTTGACCCTGTCCATTAGCTTGCTCATCTGCCTCAGCCTTAGCTTGCTCCTGAGTTACGTTAGAGGCTGCACTGGGATTTGCTTGAGCACTTGGGGCGCTAAGCATGGGGCCGCTCATAGAGGAGCCACTCTGGCTGCCTTGCTGCTTTAAGAAATTGTCTAAAGATTCTGGCTCTAAGGTGCCTTGAGAGAGTTTAGAGTAGAAGGTGTTATCGCCACTACGATGCTCATGAGCTTGCTGTGCAGCATTGATGGCGGCTCCGGCAATGGCCTCAGCTCGATGCTCTAAAGCATCAAGGTGGCGCTGCAGATCGTCTTGGTAATTTTCAAGACTATTTTCTGGCGTATTAGCAATGGCATCAGCTAGTGAGAGTACAAAAGCTGGCAGATACTGACACATGCTTGTGTCAACATGCTCAGTAAGTAAAGTTAAGTGATCGCCCTTAACACCAATGGTGATTGTAGGAACATCAATACCCTCGATATCGCTAATGCCAACTGGGCACTCGCGTGCTAAGGTATTGAGTGAATCTTTAAGATTTACTGGACGGCTAAAGCCAGCATCAGATGGCGCATAGTTTGTGGCCATGGTTGGCACGATAGGACTTACGGCCGAGAATTTGTTAATAAGTCCATCGAGGATCATAAATAACTCACGATCCTGGCTAGAGCTTGCTGACAGTCCTTGGGTAGGCACATAGTTGTCAGTAAAGTAAACCACTACAGAAGGACGTGGCAGCTTGGCCAGCTCATTGAGTCGCTCAATGATGGTAATGCCAGCTTGATGCAGTGATAAGCCCTCAGAACGGCATTTAAGCACCATGCCTTGCAAGGCCTTGTTAAGATCGCCAGTAAAATTGTGGGAGGCTCGCTCAAGTAAATCACTAAAAGACACCACCTCAGCATCTTGAGCAAGAGGAATAAACTCTTCGTGATTGAGGTTGGCATATGAGGCCTCACGCTGATCAATAAGCTCAGCAGCGTTTTCAATCGCCTTAGCAGCGCTATTTTTTAACAGCTCAAGTAAGTCATCTAAGCTGATGTTCACAAGCGGCATGCTAAAGCTAATTTGCATTCCATCAGGGCTATAGTCCTTACCAAACTCCTTGACGCGTAAGCTATCAAAAGTAGGTACTAATGGCTTTTGATGGAGGCTTTGGCTAAAGAGTGGGTTGAGCTCTAACTCACGAATGAGCTCTGAGGCAATGATGGATGCAGAAAAACCAGCATATGGTCTAAAGGCAGATGCAGAGTTGCCAATGATGTAGAAAGATGGCTCTACCTTACCGTAGTTGCCAGTGTAGATATGCAGGTCTTTGTCAGTACGAGAGATGGGGAAGTTTGGCTTAGCGTTGACGCACAGACGCAGCTTTAAGTGCTCTTTTTTGATTAAGTCATGAACAAATGGAATGCACTTTTTAATGCCGCGATGCTGAATGGCACTTTCAGAAGTACAAATAAACAGAATGTTCAGCTTAAGACGCACATGATTGTCAGAAAGCTCTTTTAAGGCAACTAACATGGAGCCAGTGGCACACTTGCTTTGCAAGATGCCCAGGCCAAACATTAAATCACCTGAATCAATGCCTTTCTTTAAAGTCTCGTTAGTGATGTCTTTGCTCTGAGAGAGCTGCTTTTGTAGCTCATCACAATTAGTCGAGAAGCGCTTAAGAACACCATAGTGGTACGGGCTGTTTGTATCCGTGTCACATAAGATCACCAAAGTATCTTCAATGGCATCAAAACTCTTAACTAAAGCTACGATGGAGCTTTTTGAAGACTCTTCATGCGCAATGAGATTGAGATGATCTGCGTGATTTTTGAAATACGGAAACTCACCAAGGCCATCATAGATTGCCTTAGTGATTAAGGACGGTCCTTTTGCATGAGCAACGGACGGGATTGAAACTAACCATTTAGTTAAAATGGCTGCTTCATTGGACAAATTGGTATTAAACAGCATCGCTAAAACTTAAGCTTTGGCAAAAAGCACTTACAACTTCTACTCAGCATCAGTCTAAACAAGTCTTAATAGAAAAGTACTTAAGACGCAGCGCCTTTAAAAAATGGCCTAGTCACAAACATAAGCCCTTTTTAAAGTAAGTCTCCTTAAGCTTTAGAGTCACTAGTACAGACTCAAATCTGCTAAAAACTAACACGCTTAGCTGACACTATACAGCCCATCAGTGGTATGGCTATTTGTAAAAAGGCAAACAGCACTCTGACCAATGGTTTGTTTGAAGAAACCCTGCACAGGGTATTGGCCTAGTGAATTTACCATGAAAAGCCCCCATGCGACCATAAGACGTGATCAGATCATTGAGGATAGTCATAGATCTAAAAAACTCTTTGCACATCATAAAGAACTTATGCATAGCAGCTCATCAAAAAATCACCATTGCCATCTACACAAGATAACTGTATCTATTTATTGATCAGCTTTTTGATGCAATAGCCATTTATAAACATAAACAGCTCCTCATCTTTTCAACCAAAACAGAGCCATCCACCTACGCAATAGATACCAAGAGCTCGCTCATAGCATCAAAACCTAGCTGCACCACAAATCTTTCCATGAGGTCTCATAGACCATCAGGCTAGTCAAAATCACCATAAGTACATGATTCATTTCAGAGCATCTGACTGCCTGACTAGTAATCCAGCCAACAAAGCTCAACAACCACCACAAGAGCACACTAAACCAGCCGCAACCACGCGCAACCAGCCAATCAATCAAGAAACGACAACAACCAGCCAATCTATCCAATCAGAGCCGCAACAACATGCAATCTATCCAATCAGAGCCGCAACAACATGCAATCTATCCAATCAGGCCTGCAACAACGCGCAATCTCGCCATGCAAGGACATTAACTCGGATCCCGCTTGATGGGCTAATGGACAAAAGTGATGGGCGCAAATTTACCTCAACAGCAAGGAGTAAAAATGCAGCAGGAGGGAGCGCAAGCAAAAGCAATCAAGCTAGCAAGCAGCAAACATGCAACAGCGAGCAACAGCTAGACAGCAAGATAAGAGCGGAGGGGGCTTTTATAAGCTTTAAGAGAGGGGCTGTGTTCGCCATGAAATGCGGCTGGGGCTAAAGCTAGGAATAGTATGCGTGCTTATGTGCAAGTTAAGCGCGATCTTGAAGATAGGGTGTGGCAAAAGATTCAAAGGGGCTTAGCTTGTGAAGGGCTAAAAGCAAAGCAGCAGCCTAAGGCTGCTGCAATAATATTATTTAGTCTTGGACAGAGCGAGATTGTCGTTTTTAAGGTCGGCCCTGAGAATCTTTACGTTATTGGCAAAGGCCTCACGCTGCTCACGGGCCAAGTTTGGATGATTAGAACTTGGCAGATCAATCTTGAGCGGATCTACAGGACGGTCGTTAATACGAATCTCGTAGTGTAAGTGTGGTCCAGTGGTTCGGCCAGTATTACCAGAACGAGCAATGAGCTGACCTACGATAACCTTTTGACCCATCTTGACCTCAGCTTTAGACAGGTGCATGTACACAGTGGAGAAATTGTTAGCGTGGCTAACAATTACATAGTAACCTGCAGCTCTTTGATAGCCTGAGAAAGTTACAGTACCGTCTGCTGGGGCGTAAATTGGGGTACCCACGGCGGCCTTAAAGTCCACGCCATTGTGCGGACTAATACGACGGGTAACAGGGTGACGTCGCTGCGGATTGAAGTGGGAGTTAACCTTAACTTCACCTGCTAGAGGGAAACGACGGAAAATACCTGCTGTTGGGGTGTACTCATTCTCACCGTAGTAGTTGCGATCCTCAGGGTTCATGAAGGTCTCAAAACTACCCTTGGAAGTATCCAATCTAACCGCGTAGATAAGTGCATCAGTGCCGATGCCGCTAAAGAGAACACGGAACTTGTCGCCAGCCTTAAGCTTGGTAGTGGCGATCTTGTTTTTGAAAATATCGTTAATTGATCTGATCTCAGATGGAGTAAGACCAGCTCTATGACCTGCAGTCTTGAAGCTTTCACCCTTCTTGATCTCGTTAATTACTAAACGAGGACGATTAGGGTTCTTGTTCATGGCTTTTTCAAGCGCAATACGCTCAGCAAGCTGTTTAGCAGCTAAAGCATCACGCTCAGCACGCTCTTTTGCAGCTTGAACTGCCAGCGGCATCTTGTCGGCATTTGAAATGGCTGCTAAGGCTGACTCTTCAGCATGGCTACCAATAGCCTCGTACACTACATGGAAGTCATCAGTAGCAGTTAAACGAGTAAAGCGTACCTGCTGAGTCTTAGAGATAGGCTTAACCATCTCTTTGACCACATTGTCATCATCGATCAAGAAGTAAATTGGATCGCCGATGTTAAGGCGCAGATCGCGCTTCTTTGCAACCTTGGTGACGCGGTTTAAGGTGGCGTATGGCAAGTTTAGGTATGTGAAAATGCCAGAAAGGTTATCACCACGGCGTACAGTTTGACGATACCATGTGCCAGTTGGGCGCTGATAGACTTCTTGTGTTGCGTCTTCACTTGCGATGAGCTCATCATCTTCATCACTAGTGCCTTCGACAGCTTCTTTAGTGCCATCAGCCCAAGTACCCTCAACTGTATTGCCAAGTACAGCATTAACAGTATCTTTTGCACCTTCAAAGATTTGGTCTAAGGTGTCCGGATCTGCAGGGGTGGATGAACTAAAGTAACGGCTTGGGATGTCGTAATCTTCGTAGTTTTCTTGATGAGTGCCTACAGTTTGATTTTGTGCAGCATACTCATTACTACTTTGATCGGTGGCAAGGTAGGCCTCTTCACCAGCGCGGATCGAGGCGCTGTTTTCAGAGAAGCGTTCCCATGTTGATGGCATTGGTAGCACTAGGACTGCACATACAATTACGACAGATCCTACGCCAAGGATATGTTTTCGAGGCAGAATGAAAGGCGTCGCATCCGTGTGTGCAACGAAATCCTCGTGTGTCATTCTGTTCGTAACTTTGATATTCAACATGGTGTGTAAGAGCGAAACAGTTAGGAGAAGTGACAGATACGTAAAAAAACATATCAGACCGTTTCGGAGTGCAGCTCTTAGCACTGCTAACAACACTGAAAAAACAGTAGCGGAGGGCAGTGGTAAAAGATGCAGCTCGCTGTTGAGTAGCAAGGGACTAGACTAACTTACTACACAAAAATGGGCAGTCTACAAGCTATGTGTATACCTTAGGACTAAGATTGTAGCTGATTTTGTCAGCTATCTAAATAGCGCAGGGCAATTTTGTGCCTAATACAAGCCTAGTTAGCGTGGAAAACTTTAGCAAAATTCAAAATAATAACTTAGCTTAAAGCTCAAACTTGGATCCCACGATTTGAATACAACACCCCATCTGACGGGCTTTGTGCATCATCTGAGCACAAGCTATAAGCCCTCTTAACTTAAAACACGATCGCATATGTAAAGCAATCTGATCTTTTGTCAAGGCCGATCCTCAGCTTGTATGATCTTTGATGCCAAGACCCCTCAAATTAATGTACCAAGACCATAATTGCGCTCTAACCATCCACATAAAACATTAAAGCCTAAGTAGCACATGTAATAGTCCACGCACGCTCGCAAGCTACCAATAGCGCAAGAGTACATTGAACTTAGCCACGATCCTCATCCATCATAAGAGAGCGACACTAGATAGCGCAAAGACAGCAAAGTCGAAGAAGCATCAAGTTAGAGACTTAGCTTGAGCTTTGCTAAAAATCAATATAGAAAACGATGAGGGCTATCAAGATACAGTCACCTGCAACAGCCAAGGTCACCAAAAAGCCTTTAAAAGTAACTGGGTAGCCAAGCGAGATGTAGTTGCCTAATGGACCACGCTGATTGATGATGGTGCTTTTGGTACGTCTAAACCACTCGTCACGGCGATGGGCAAACAAAAAGCGGTAGATGATGCTCACAAGTACGGATGCACACAAAACGATGCCAACCTTAAGCGGGGTAACAGTAAACAATAGTGTTCCGATAGAAAACTCGAGCATATAGCACCTCATGAACAGACTATAGCCATATTAACAAGCCATGAGATGGGCTGCAATTGCTACACCATAGCCAACAAAGCCGCCATCATCCTTGAGATAACCTCAAAGCAATAGAATAGGGCGTAACTTGAAAATGGCTTTAAAGCGACATCGTGATTATCTCGTTACAATCAAAATGGATATGTTTTAATAAATAAAACACAAAGCTAAGTATTTACTTTAGCTTCAAGTGACATGCGACTAATGATTTAGCTTCAAGTGACATGCGACTAATGATTTAGCTTCAAGTTTAGTGAGGTTCAGGCTTTAGCCGTGTGCGCTAGTGTAAGGATTAGACGTTAACCGTGTCAGTTAGTGCAGGAAGGATCAGACGTTAACCATGTCATTTAGTGCGGGAAGGACAAACGTTAACCATGTCAACACATGGGGTGCAGGTGAAGCGCGTGAGCAAATTAAGATTAAAGACGATGGATGGGGTAGCTTAAGATGGGCATACAAAAAGAGGCAGATGCGTGAGCATACTGCCTCTTAATTATCTTTTGGTTGCTACTTAAGTAGCGAATTTAGTTTCGTATGTAGTTCTTCTTAGAGGAAGAAGAAGTATGCACCAATTGCGATTACGAATGAGCATACGATGTTGAGAACTAAACCGATGCGAATCATGGCAGCCTGTGGAACATAACCGGTACCGAACACAATTGCGTTTGGTGGGGTTGCTACAGGGAGCATGAACGCACATGACGCACCTAAACCGATGATTAAGGCTAAGCCTAAAGGAGGTGCACCGATGCTCTCAGCAATGGCGATGAACAGAGGAACTAACAGAGCAGCAGATGCGGTGTTAGAGGTGAACTCTGTTAAGAATACGATAAAGAATGAAACTAACAGACCGATGACGAAGTAGTGCTGACCTTCGATCAGGAGTACGATACCGTTTGCCATGATCTGAGATGCACCGGAGTCCTTGAGCACAGCAGAGAGGGTAATACCGCCGCCGAAGAGCATCAGAACGCCCCAATCAGTGTTAGCCTGAACTTCCTTCCAGCTAATGAGCTTTAAGGCAACTACGATGATAGCTGCAAAGATAGCGATTACAGAGTCGAAAGATGCAATGTTAGCGGTTAAGCCCATCAGAGAAGAGATGAATGGGTTTAACTGAGCTGAGAAGATCCAGCACAGAGCAATTGCAACGAAGATGCCTAAGGTTAAGTAACGCTTACCAGTAAACTCGACTTGCTCATCCTTGAAGTCAACCTTAATCTTGAGGTTAGGACGGAATACAAGGAATAAGCAGATCAGCATAATTGGCATGAGCACGAGCATGAATGGGAAGCCAATTACGAACCAGTCAGCAAAAGTCATATCCATGTTAGAGGCAACGATGGCGTTTGGTGGGGAACCAACTAAGGTGCCCATACCACCGATAGATGCAGAGAATGCGATACCTAACAGCACGAATACGTAAGTGCCCTTGTTCTCTTCATATTTGACGTTAGAGAGCATACCGATAGCCAGTGGTAACATCATAGCTGCAGTTGCAGTGTTTGACATCCACATGGATAAGAATGCGGTTACAGTGAATAAGAAGAGTACAGACAAGAAGAAATTGCCGCGAGCTAAAGCTAAAATACGCTGAGCGATAATGCGGTCGATCTTCTGATAGTGCATGGCTGCTGCTAATGCAAAACCACCGAAGAAGAGGTAGATGTTTGGATCAGAGAAGCCGTTTAATGCTTTGGTTGTTGGAACCAGACCGAGCACGATGGCGAGGACTGGGACAGTGATCGCGGTGATAGTAACGTGTACTGCCTCGGTGAGCCATAAGATACCAACAAAGAGTAAGAGCGCTAAGCCCTTGTTCTCAGTGTCGCCAAATGGCAGGAAGTTTAAAAGCAGCACAAATAATACTATGTCGGCGATGACGATGTATGACTTAGTCATAGGGGACATATTATTAACTCCTTGGGATATAGACCTACATCCGCATGCATCAACAGGTCACTCATAGAAATCGGCGGTAGACGATCAAGTAATGCCGCCGTTTTGCTACAACAGTGCTTTGTACGAAAAAACAATCGAGCTTGTGCCTTCAAATTTTTTGACGTTAAAGCGTCAGGTACAAATTTGTCTGTTGAGCTCAGTGCTAACCAAAAGCTTTGTATCCCAAAGGAGACTTGCTTTTGCTATCTCTGCTACTTGTCTTAAGGATTGAACTTAGTCACCTAAGTTCGCTCCTTAATCCAAGTGCACTGCTTCTCTTAGAGGTCTAAGATAAGCTTTGAAGCGGGGCTATGTTGACCGCCAGCTTCTATGAGAAACCTGAACTCGTGCAAGCGGATGGCTACAAATTAATGAAATCAACGATTTGAAAACACTCTAGTTGATAATAATTTCCATCTGTATAAGTCATATCTAAAATTATTGGGTTTAGCTCACAAAAAACCCCTGATCTATCTGATGTTTCTCAGTTTATTGATAAATCGTATCAATAGCCTATTATCAGGCCTCTTTCTCTACTTATATATATGTGCAGTCGATCAAAATTTGGATCCCATAAATTAAGGATTCTTTTCTAAACTGAGTTAATTAAGTCACTTGCCTAAATACCACCTGTTGAGACATTTAATACACAAATCAGTGTGATCTTTGTAGGTTTTGTGCTCTTAAATGGTGCGCTTGGGATACAAGTTTCGGATAAATCTGCCGAAGATCACGCTTATTTGCGTGTAAAAGATTAGTGCATTCTTGTATCTATACGGCTATAAATGGCTTATATAAGCCATGTTGAAAGTGATTAATCAGCAACTTAAGTCAATTGAGCAACAAAGTGCAAGCAGGCCATCACCCAAAAAAGTAAACCCCACCCCATAAGCCCTCATGCGCAGCGCAAATTCGCCACATTTGCACCCAACACGCCACCATTTAACAGGCACAAAGTGCAATTATGTACGCCGTTCGTCTCGTCAATCCCAAACCGCAATTATGTATGCCGTTCGTCTCGTCAAATCTAAGCCGCAATTATGTATGCCGTATGTCTTGTAATCCCAAGCCATGAGCGAAAGCCATCAAACAGCACTCAAAGCATCACTGTGATAGCAAAATACCATGCCATTAGGCCTTCTTTCTCAAGCCAAACTTGCATCAAGACACTTAATGCAAGGAATTTTCTAAAGGTGAACAGCAAGCTTCTCACCCCATCAACTTAATCTGTACCCACCCACATAGCGATAAGTCAGCTAGTGAGAAAAGATGCGCTAGCCTCCCACATTGAACTCATAAAAGCACTGAGCCTCATCTATCCACGCAAGGTAGTATCAAAGCATAGAGCTGGCTCATGCCTGCCTGCGTGCTGGCCTGCTAGTGTGGTAGTTAAAGTCGAGCTAGCAAGTGATAGTGGGGTTGAAAAGCAGGGAATACAGCAGTGAGCTTGAGATCTTAAGCCTGTGGGGAGGCTGTTATGAGTACAGTGATGAAAATGGATGTGGATAAGTTTTGCTTATAAGAATGATGGTACTGATGGTCACGCTGCTAAACAGATTCTTTCTTAGCCATCATCAGGCCATTTTCATGGAGCGCAAATTAAACTTAGGCTAACTTTGCTAAGCTGATCTGAAGCTACAGTGCCTCTGTACTTGTTTTGCAAATCTTGTGGTGCTTTGCATGTGGCTTGGTAAAGGTTGAGGTGTGGTTCAAAGCTGTGGTAATTATCGAAAGCACGCTTGCTAATCCATTATATAGGCTATGTTTAAGAGAAGTGCTTTAGATTGGCTCAAAGTGGATGATGTGCGAACTTTGGCTACAACGCACTTTAAAGGACTTACTTGGCGAAAATTGCGATTATTTTGCCGTCATTTATGGAGATTTTGCGTTTAATTCCGTATGTATTCACGCTTTGCGTGATAACTAATTAACTGTGTAGTGTGATCAAAATCCTCGATTTGCACATAAGGCGGGGCTATCATGAACGTATTTGAGAAAACGGCTTATTAGTAAGTGAAGCTATGGTCATTTATAGTTTTCATTTAAGCTCGTGATTCTCTATCGGGGGATACAACTAACAACATGTCGCAGCAAATGATGGGAACATATGCTTATGTGCCTAATTTTGCTTGTTAGTTGGTTGTTTTAGATTTTCAGCATTTAGCTGAATACAACGCATCCATTAGTCAAATCTTGTAGGCATCTAAACTACTTTATTTGTAGGCCACTTAAGGGCAGTCCTTGTAGGATCTGTCCTTGGGCGTGTACGTGTAGATGTCTATTCGGCACTAGCTTAAAACTATGGTTAGTTCTTGGGATTTGTCTTGATGATGCTGGGTTAAGGATCAACTCATGGATCACTCAGCAGCAATTATCACATTGTCAGTTTTGGCAGTAGTGGCATTCTTGTTCGTAACCGAACTGATTCCACTGGCTGTAACTGCAATGGGTGCCACAGTTGCTTTAGGTATCTTTGGTGTACTTTCACCAAAAGAAGTGTTTGCAGGACTATCAAACTCAACCGTAGTTCTCTTTGCCGGTATGTTCGTAGTCGGTGCCGCGATGTTAGAGTCGGGATTGGCGCAACGAATAGGATCGATGGTCGTAAAGAGAGTAGGTACCAAAGAGATACCTTTAATGGCTGCCATGATGACTCTAACAATCGTCATGTCATCCTTTGCTTCTAATACAGGAACTGTAGCTTGCTTGCTGCCTGTAATTATTGGTATCTGTGTAGCCGCACGTATTCCTTGCTCTCCATTACTCATGGGTCTTGCTGTTGCCGCAAATACTGGCGGTACTATCACCATGGTAGGCACTCCACCAAACATTATTGCTTCAGCAACTTTAGAGTCATCAAATATGACTCCGTTTGGTTTCTTCGAGTTTGCCATCATCGGTGTACCGCTGTCAGTAATGTCAGTTATCTACATGATGACCATTGGCCGCAAGCTCACTCCACATAACTATGCAGATATGGCCTCCGTTGGTACCGTGACTTCCTCTGGTACTCCACGTGCTCGTATGTACTGCATTTTAATTCTGCTCTTCGTTATCTACGGTCTGGTGTTTGGTATTCCAGGTCTGACTCAGGAAATGGTAGCCGTTATCGGCGCTTTAGCCTGCGTGTTAACTGGTACACTTTCAGAAAAGAAGGCATACCGTGGTATCGACTGGGTTACCATCTTCTTATTTGCTGGTATGCTGCCACTGGCCAACGCCCTCGATAAGACTGGTGCAGGCGGCATGATCGCTGATGTGGTAGTAGGCTTAATGGGTGATTCACCAAGCCCATACATGTTCATGGTGGTGCTGTTCACTTTATCATGTGGTTTAAGTCAGTTCATGTCCAATACTGCAGCTGCAGCTCTGCTCTGCCCAATTGGCCTGTCTATCGCAGCTAAGATGGGTGCTTCCCCATATCCAGTACTGATGGCTATTTCTATCGGCGCATCTTGTGCGTTCACCACTCCAGTTGCTACCCCTCCAAATACCTTAGTTTTAGCACCTGGTAAGTTCAAGTTTATGGACTACGTACGTGTTGGCTCTCCTTTAGTGGTGCTCTCACTGCTCGTTTGTGTGGTAGTTATTCCAATGGCTTGGCCTTTCAAGGTTGAGGCAGAAGAGACTCAGGCACAAGCTGAAGCTACTGCTGTAGTTGAGGTAGTACAAACTGAGCAAAATCAAGCTCAGGAAGTTGCCCCAAATGCAGATGAGAATGCTGCCGCCGCTGCAGCAGACGCTGCCGAGGCTGCAGATGCTGTTGAAGCTGCCCCAGCTGCTGACAACGTTGAGGCCGCTGCAGCTGAAGTTGCTGCTCCTAAGGATGCAGCTGCAGATGACGCAGACAAGGCTGCTCCTAGCGACGAAGACGCTAAGTAGACCAATATCTAAGTGGCATTCATCAGCTTATGAATGCCCATGATCTATGAACAAGAGGCACCGTATGGTGCCTTTTGTCTTTTAGGTACATGATCTTGTGATTTTTTGATCTTTTTATGCAGAGCCATGATCGCAGCGTAGACAGTTTGCTAGTAAGCAAACAAGCAAGCAAGCATGCAAGTATGTAAGCTAACAAGCAAGCATGCAGGCAGGCAAGTAAACTGGCAAGTCATCCATCCATCCATCCATTGGAGGCTTGTCATCAATCCTTTGCTATCTTGGTGATCTTAGGTAAGGGCGATTGGGGATCTTGGAGTGTGCATACCAAGGGGAGTTGGTGAGCTAAAGTTGCTTGTTGATCATTGCCCATGGGACTTTACAATTCTTGCTTTTATTGAAAATTAGCAGAGCAATTAACAGCAAGATTGCGCAATGGCTCATGTAAACTATAACGGTGTGCACGTTTTGGCGTGACGATTGTTGGTGCCTAGTGCTAACTAGGGTAAACTTGATACTGGGCATAATGCTATTTGGCGTCTGGGGATTTCACTGCTAAATGGCTACTTGCTCTAATGCGATCACTACAAGTGACTCAAGGTTTAGATTGAACATCATGGGCGTTTTCAGTTTGTTGTACGCCTATGAGTGCAGTTGTCACAACCAGCATCTTCTGTTGCTATGTACTTTAGTGTTAGTTAAATGCTTTAAGCATTAAGCTAACTGACTTTGGTGATAGCGGCTAAATGATCGCGATGTGGTTGTTTCGGGGGATTTTATGAATTTACTGAATGTTATTCGCGGTTTTGATACCGAGCTCTACGATTATTACGAGGAGGAGCTGGAAAGACAGTACTACTCTCTGTCATTCATTCCCGATGAGAACAGTATGTCCCCACTTTGCGCTGCTACTTTGGGCAATGTCTTAGTTAATGAAGAACACAACAATACCTTCTCCTCAACCAACATCCTTGAAGAGATCGTAACTAAGCGTATTTGCGGCATCTTCAATTGCGAGCACGCTAACGTCAAGTGCATCACTATTGAGGCTGCCTCACGTGTAGTACTGCAGGCTTTAGTGCAGCGTGGTGATGTGGTCATGTCACTTGACCTGCGCAAAAAAGAGCACTGCAACAGCGAGTCTTTTGTGTATCGCTTTGTAAACTTTGGCTTAAACCCAGAGACTCAGCATTTAAACTATGATGCCATTGAGGCTCAAGCTCAAGAGAATAAGCCACGTCTTATCATCGTCTCTCCAATTAATTATCCATATCCAATTGATTATGAGCGTTTATCCAAGATTGCCACTGATGTAGGCGCAATCTTATGGTGTGATATTTCACAGGTTGCAGGTCTGATTACCTCAGGTGTGATGGCATCTCCTCTGCCATATGCTGATGTGGTTACCTTCACCACTCATGGTGCTCTGCAAGGCCCACGTAGTGCCGTGATCATCTCTAAGTACAAGTATGCATCCGCCATTGATCGTGTAGCTTTTGCCTCTGGCCACACCGGCCTTGGTTCACCAGAGCTTGCAGCTATGGCTATTCGTCTTAAGAAGATGCAGTCTCCAGAGTATCGTGATTACTGCGATCAGGCCATTAAGAATGCCCAAGCTTTAGCTGAAGGCCTCAAAGAGGGCGGTATGACCTTAATTTGCGGTGGTACTGAGTCTCATTTAGTTGTGATTGATGCTAAGCACTGCGCAATGTCTGCTCGTGGCGCTATTGATAATCTTGCTGATTGCGGCATCGTGGCACGTAATTGCAAGGTATACACTCAAGATCCTGCAGTTAAGTTTGATGCCGTGCGTTTTAGCTCTCTGCCTGCTACAACTCGTGAAATCAAACCAGAAGACATGAAGAAGTTAGGTGTTGCCATTGCTCACTTCCTTGGCAATCCAAACACCGAGCATGAAGAAAAGTTAAACGACTTAGTGCGTAACATCACCATCTTACTGCCACTGTTCTCAAGCCGTTGGTTAACTCCAATTGAGCAAGAGAACTTAGCAAATCAGTTAGCTTTCTTAGGCCGATCAGACAGTACTACTGCAAGCAAGCACCGCTTAGGCCGCTTGATGCGTAATGTATTAAGAAAGGGCAAGGACGATGATGCTAGCGAGTAATTACTCGCGTCAATGAGAAGCTTTCAAGCTCTATTAACCCCTTTTAAGAAAAACTGGCACAGATGCTCTCGTTGTATCTGTGCCATTTTTATATGTGGAGAGGCAAAGACACAGCTTCACAAGCTTGCAGCCGTGCTCAAAGAGCCATCGAGACTGCAATGTTATTAAGCAAAGGAATGCGTACTGACAAGCTTAGCCAGCTTACGTGAAAAAGATGGCGTGAATCGTGTGGTTTTAAGTGGTTTGGGGCGCTTTGAAGCCTTTTTAGGCAAGGGAACAAACTTTTGTTTTGCACTTGTCATGCTTTTTTAACTTTTTGTCATTATCATAGCGTCATGTTTTGAGGCCACTTTTCAAAACTCATCACTTTTAACTGCATCTATGTCTTAGTGCATATGGCAAGAACATAGAGTGGATGGATGATTAAGTGGCGTGATACTAGGATTAAGTGTTTGATGACTACTCAAATGTTAAACGACGTAACTGAGCAAGATTGCAAGGTGGCAGATAGTACTGTTAGTGCTGCTAGTGAAAATAAGCACAGTAACGCTTCAGTGCAGTACTTTTTACCTTGTGAGAAGTTTGCCGTTGCCCCAATGGTAGATGTGACTGACTCCATCTTTAGACGAATGGCCCGCATTATGTGTAAGGAGGCTATTTTATATACTGAGATGATCGCCGCAGACGCCTTGGTTCATGAGAAGTATCATCTAATTGACTTTAAGGATAACGAGCCTCCTGTGTGTTTACAGTTAGGTGGCAGTGATCCTAAGAAGCTTGCTTTTGCAACTAATGCTGGCGTTAAGCGCGGCTATCAGGCGATTAATCTCAACGCTGGCTGTCCTTCAGATAAGGTACAGTCAGGTAACTTTGGTGCCATTTTGATGAAAACACCAAAGCTGATTGCTCAGTGTTATAGCGCCATGCAAGAGGCTGCAGGGGATATCCCAGTATCTGTAAAGACACGTATTGGTGTAGATGAGCTCGACTCTGAGGACTTTACCTTTGAGCTTATGGGCACTATCTATGAGGCAGGTTGTCGTCACATTGTGATCCATGCGCGTAAAGCCTGGCTTAGCGGTTTATCTCCAAAAGAAAATCGCACCGTGCCACCGCTTGATTATGAGCGTGTCTATAAGATTAAGCAGGCTTTTGAGGGTCTTAAGATCACCATTAACGGCGGCATTACTACTATCGATCAGTGCAAAGATGAACTAAGCAAGGTAGATGGTGTAATGCTTGGTCGTGCCGTGATCGATGATCCATATATTCTCTGCTCGGTTGATCATGAGCTCTATGGCAAAGGATCAGATGAGATTATGTCTCGTGAGCAAGTTATCGAAGAGGTCATTAAGCTTGGTGAAGCTATTGTTGCTGAAGGCAAGCCAGTGCACCTCTTGTACCGTCATATTTTAGGACTCTTTAATGGCTGTCCAAATTCACGTCTGTTTAGACGCTATATGTCCGAGCATATGACTAAAAAGGGAGCATCCCCAATGGTTGCAGCTCATGCAGTTGCTGCCATGAAGCGAGGCTCACTCATTTAATTTAGCTTGCAAAGCCATGTGTACTTGCAAAAGCAATTGCGCAGCTACAACCAATCTTTTGGATTAGTAACCGCAAGTGCAAAGCTAGAACCAGTCTCTTGGATCAGCAACAGCAAGTGTGAAGCTAGCACTCACCATTTGGACTGGTGCATGTACAAGCAAGGCCCATCTATATGTGGTGCTTTGCTGCTAGTTTTGCTGGATAAATGAATTTAAGCCGCCATATAGTGTGCATTAGCACTACATGATGGATACGGCAAACGACCGACGTATCTTAGCTCATCTTATGAAGAGAAACCTTTATGAGGTTTCTTTTAAGTAGAGAGAGTTTAGCTTGCTGGTCGAGCTAGGCAAAGGAGCATTTTATGTTCTCTTGCCTAGCAAAATATTACTTAACTGCGCCACGACCGATTGGCTGATGCTATGACTATAGCTTTGCTGTAGCTCATGCACGGCTCAATCGTTTTTATAGTGTGTGATATCGTGGCGTGCTCATGCTTAATGCAATTGCAGTTTAAGTAGGGCAGGGCGTTTTTGCGCTGCTCTCACGGCTCTTTTAGATAAGCCTTTGGTTAACTAAAAGTGCACTTGCATTAAGCTGGCAAAAATACTAAGGAGCAGCACTTATGGATATCAATTCTGTTATAGAGCTAAACAATGGTGTGCGTATGCCACTACTTGGTTTAGGCGTTTTCAGATGTCCAATGGGTGAACAAACTCGTGCAGCGGTGCGTACTGCCATTGAGTACGGTTACCGCATGATTGATACAGCTCGTATCTACTGCAATGAAAAGAGCGTAGGTCGTGGTATTCGTGATACCTCACTGCCTCGTGAGGACATCTTTGTCACCACCAAGCTGTGGCGTACTGACTTTGATAATCCTCGCCGTGGCTTAGAGCAGTCTTTAGAGCGCTTAGGTATGGATTATGTTGATCTATATCTGTTGCACTGGCCATTTGATGGCTATCAAAAAGCTTACTTAGAGCTTGAGAAGTTACTCGATGAAGGCTTATGCCGCGCTATTGGTGTCTCAAACTTCACCATTAAGCACTTAGAAGAGTTAAAGAAGGCAGGCGCGAAAGTAATTCCTCAGGTAAATCAGACTGAGTGCCATCCACAAAATATCGAAAGTGAGCTCCTTGCCTACTGCCGTCGCACAGGTACTGCCTTTGAGGCTTACTCTCCATTAGGTGGTGAGGGTAATAGTTTAATTAGTGATCCTCGTTTAGCTTCTATTGCCGATTACTACAAGGTCACTCCTGCTCAAATCATGCTGCGTTGGAATATGCAGCGTGGTGTCATTGTGATTCCAAAGTCAGTACGAGCTGAGCGCATTAAGCAAAACTCAGATCTCTATGGCTTTGAATTAACTCCTGATGATATGGATTCGATTGAGGACATTAACACTAACTTACGTCGCGCTTATGACCCTGATCGGATTAACATGCGCCCTCAAGCAACTTTCCCAAAGATTGTAGAAGAGGACTAATGCACAAACACTGCAAAATTTGCAGCAAAATTTGTGAAAATAATTGCAAAAATTGTGCTTTAGCTATCATATTTTGTGCTATTTTTTGCAAAACTAAGCTTTTCCTTAACAATTTAGATCTTGCGTGGCAATATAGTTTTAACAAAAGCGGCACAAGCTAATAATTAGCTTAAACATCAGCTTGGTTTAGAGCTAAATACTTTTTGTTAGCCCTTGCTGATGGTCATGGTTGCCTAACGTTAAGCTATAGGTGTTGCGTTATTATCTAAAGCGCTCACAAATTTTTACAAAGTTTTGCTGCAAAATTTGCTGAAAGTGTTTACTTGTTCCAATTAGGGAGAATGGTTGTTATGTCTAAAACCATTACATGTGTCGGTTTAGGCGAGATTTTATGGGATATCCTCCCGTCAGGTACTCGTATTGGTGGCGCTCCGGCTAACTTTGCTTACCATGCGCAGCAAGCTGGCCTAGACTCCTTAGTTGTGAGCAGTGTGGGATTGGATGAAAGCGGCGATAAGGCCCTTAAAGTTCTATCTGAGGCAGGTCTTAAGGTTAATGCACATCGCTCTCACAAGGTCACTGGCTACGTAAAAGCATCCTTAGATGATAAGGGCGTTGCTATTTACGACTTTGCTGAGGATACAGCCTACGACAATATGCCAATGACAGATGAGCTTAAAGAGATTGCATCAAAGACTGATGTTTGTTGCTTTGGCTCGCTTGCTCAGCGCTACAAAGATGGTTTAACCCGTAAGAGCGTGGGTGAGTTTTTAGATGCTATGCCACAAGGCAGCATGAAGATCTTTGACATTAACTTACGCCAGTCTTTTTATGATCTTGAGGTGGTTATTGCAGGCTTAAAGCGTTGCACCATCTTTAAGTGCAATGAAGAGGAATTGCCAGTTGTCTGCGAACTCTTGGGCATGGACAAAAACATGTCTTCACAAGAGTTTTTCAAGGTGATATCTAACGAGTATGGCTTAAACGGTTTTATCTATACTTGTGGTGAGCATGGTTCTGAGATCTTCATAAAAGATACATACACCCATGTTCCAACGCCAACAGTGCAGGTAGCAGATACTGTTGGTGCGGGCGATTCCTTTAGTGCTACTTTTATTGCACTGTATGTACAGGGCGTATCTCAGCAAGAGGCCCATGAGACAGCAGCACAAGTAGCTGCATATGTTTGTACTTGCTCAGGTGCCATGCCAAAGCTCAGCGATGATCTCAAAGCCAAGCTCAGTGCCCTGATTGATGCAAACAAGCCTAGATAATTAAGCAAGCTTAAGCTAGGCATGAAAGAGCGGCATTTGCCAATGCGCTAAGAGCAATTAACAGCGATTGCGCAATGCTAATAGCCTAGATTTCATCTTATAGCACTAGTTCATGTGTGTGCTAAGCGCATTAAAGAGCGGTCTTACATATAGATGTGAGATCGCTTTTTTGTTTTAAAAATGTTTGAACAACAATCTACTTAGCAGTTGGCCATTCAATCGATGGTATCATAAGCTTGAATGCAATATCTTAACGTTATTATTGATACGTCGTTAGATAATGCAGCGAAAGAGATTTTTGTGGCTTATGCTCTTTCACTAAGCAAATGATAAAAGAGATCGCTTCATGGCACGTGTTCGCACACATTTGAACTTAAAAGATTACCTTTTAATTTTACTGCTGATTATCATCTCGACAGCCTTTGCTGTATTTTTCCAGCTCAATCAGATCATCACCGGCGATCAACTGCAGATGCTTGATAAAGGCTACCTAGGCGCAATTACAGGTAATTTCCTGCCTTATGGTAATGCTGCAAGTACTGTAGGCAATGTGCCAGGCTCTTTATCATCCTACATAGTAGGTTATCCACTCACTTGGTACATGCATCCAATTGCTCCAGTTGCTCTATTAATTGGATTGCGTGTTCTGAGTATTTTCATTTTTGTTAATGCAGTAGCCCAAATTCTTAAGCCACGTACAGTAGTCATCGCCACTCTTTTATATGCTCTGTCACCTTGGTTCTTATATGAAGAACTTTTATATAACCCGTCATATTTAGCCTTTGGATCAGCTGTCTTTTTAAATATGCTGGTACGCATTAGAAGAAAAGGCCGTGATGTTCCATATCTAACTGCATTTTTAGCATCTGTGATGCTTTCTTTATCTGCAGGCTTTTGTCTACAGCTGCATTTCTCATGGCCAGTATTAGTTGCCATCTGCGGTATTTTGTACCTGCGTCGTGATATTAGAATTAGCTTTCTAGGTATTTTTGTTGGCCTAGCGATAGTAGCTGCTTCACTTATCCCATACATAAATGAGGTGATGGTGAATGAGGCCATTAGAGAAAATAACGATCAGATCGCTCAGGAAAGATATTTTGGTTATGGACTAGTACATGTTTATCCAGTCTTAAAGGCAGTACTGTACTGGTTTAGATTTGGCTCTTTACTGGTAACTAAAAAGGCTTTAGTACCTGATGTAGCAGCAGATGCCCCTGTCTATCTTGAGATCTTACGTTATGTCTATCTCGTGATCACTCAGGCTATTGGTGGCTTAACTGTACTAATTGCGGTTTATGCCAACTATAAGGTGCTCTCATCTTCGCCTTTTGCTCATCATGAAGGCACTAGTTTTATTCGATCGCTGACTATTGCTTCGATCTTAGCGCTCATGATGGCAGGTGCCGCCTCCACCATTACATTTAGCTACTGGCACCTGATTTTAATTTTTGCCTTTGCGCTGCTGCCAATACTAGTGTTATTCGAGCACTCACATCGTATTCGTAATGTGCACATCGTTTATCTAGCGGTGGCTATGATAGTCATGAATTTAATCTCTGCTATAAATTCAGATAAGTTCAATATCCACGCAAGCTATACCGATCAGGTTAACTATCTGTGCCTGCAAAAATATGAAGCTGCACAATGCGGTCTGTCAGAAGCTGCAGCAAAGGAACTAAGCTCAAGACAGCTTGATAGCATTTTCTTTGGCAACGTGCTTGAAAATATGTCAGCTATCCATAATAGCGTTGCGGAACCTGCAACTGACACTAGCACCGCTACAGAGCCAACTGTCACCCCTGCCAAAGACACAGCTCAACTAGCCGAGCCAAGCACTACACAAGAGACCGATGCTGCCGCTGCCAAGCCAAGTACCGCACAATAGACCGATTCTGCCGATGAGACATTTAAGCAAAGCGAAGGCAGCATTGCTAATCCTCAACAGTAGCCAATAGCTTCTAAAAACGTTATTACTATGCAGCACAGCTTGCAGACAAGATTTGGTTGCATTATTTGACTACACACAACTTCTTGACCTAACTATAGATATAGTTATCAGTGATTGTGCAAATACAGATGGTGGATCCGAATGAGAACTGAAATAAGATGATCTACGTTTCGTTTAATTAAACTGTCGCATAAAACAAAAGGGGCGCAGCATATCATGTGCTACAGCCCCTCTTAAGCCCAGTATGCCTTTCTCCATACAACTGCATGAAGCAAAGGCAACTTAGGTATCAAAACTTTTCTAGAACTATAAGATTATTGTGGTTTTGAAAGAATACAAATAACCTCACCAATTAACTGCATATCCTTCTCATTGGTGTAGAAAATTGGGAAATACTTGGGATTGTCACTAGCAGCATTCATTACGCCTTTATTGCATTGCAGGCGCTTTAACATGTAATTGCCGTTAGCCATATAACATACGATCTTGCCTAGGCTGCTGCTTACGTCTTTTTTACCTGTATCAATGATAACCACGGCGCCGTCAGGGATTCCTGCGCCTGTATTAGGATTATACATACTTTGTCCGACTATTTGAGCAAGTGCTAAGTCGTCATTAATTCGTATACCCAAAAGAGCAGCAATTGATTGGCCAGACTGTAAATCGCTAGCAAAGGTATCGTTCGTCACTCCTTCTGCATTGGTTTTTAAGCTAAGCAGACTATCACGACTATTCAATGTATAAAAGGCACTAACATTAGATCTATCATCATAAATGCGATTTAAATCATTAGCCGGCTCTTGTTCGGGCTTAATCGTTGGCGCTGTTTCGATGTTTTGGTTTTTTGCCTTATCAGGGCATATTAGTGTTAAATCAGCTTCTAAAATTCGGGCTATAGTTTGTGATAAAGACGGGGTCGGCAGCGATGGAAGGTCGGGGCGCTCCCAAATTGAGGTCATGCTCGGTGACATGCCTAGCATTTTGGATAAATTGCGCTGAGAAATACGGCGTTTAAGGCGGTAATAGCGCAAATTATTCTTGTAATCAACGACGGTTTCAGGCGTGATATTTAAGCTGACAATTTCACCAGTGTTTAAGTCTTGCACTGTGCGAGGTGTTAGATCAGAGCTGGGCACGAAAGTATCAAACGCAAAGCGGCGTGGGCTTATGTCTAAGGCGTTTGCAACTTCTTCGACTTTCTCATGAGGGATAAATTTGTCATTAGATAGTGTTTCCCAGCGGTTTACGGTAGGCTGTGTCACGTTGAGCTTGTTAGCCAATCCAAGTTGGGAAAGAGAGCACTTTTGACGGTAATATTTTAGATTTTGTTTAGCTTCTCTGATGCTATGAGGCTCTAAGAATGGAGGAGCAGCCTCTTTAACGGTGTCGTTCATTTTGTGTTTCCTATTAAATATCAATACTATATTTAATAGTACAATGATAGCACAGTAAAAGTATAAAAACAATGCCTAATGCTTAGAAATCTAAAATTCTTATTGTATAGAATGGAGAATCAAGAACGCTAGGTGGGAAGTAACTATAAAAATTGGTTATAGTTATAATGAGGCAGGCTAGTTATTTTATATAGCAATGGGTGAAGTGCTTAACTTGTGTTATGTATAAAAGCGGCGTAATAAACTGTATAAATAAGCCAATAGCTTAGCTACTGCTAAATGACTCATATATTTATTACGCCACAAATAACACAATGAACGGCTTTTTAATACACCGTTCCTATATGGTACAAAAAATATGTATAAAGTGCAATTGTTAAATGCGTTATTCTTGGATGTCTAATTCCAAAGAAATAGAACACATCAATCAAAGGGGTAATAAAATTTTACAAGGTGGAACACGACTCAAACTGCAAGGAAGTGACTTGGTGAAAGTTGGTTTGAGTCTGTTAGGTTCTTAGCAAGATGCTTGTTTGATGCAAGCCTTCTTGTGGCGTACTAGTCCATCTTGATGGGGATAGAAAGCCCAGTATCGCGGGCCTCCCAGGCTTCATCAGCTTTGATAATATGGTCGCAATCAAACTCGCCATCAAAGACCTTTACGCCATCCATCTTGGCGTTCTTGATGCCAATCATGCCCACTACAGTATCTTCAAAGACTAAGCAATCGACAGGATCAGCGCCTAAGCTTTTAGCTGCGAGCAGGTAGATATCAGGATTTGGTTTGCCCTTTTGCACCATATCACCAGTAACTAAGGAGTGAATGTAAGGCATAAGACCGACTTTGCCTAATAGATATCTTGCTTCTCTCTGATGGGATGAGGTGGCAATAGCGATGCGTTTGCCTTGAGCATAGAGATACTTGAGGATATTTTCGATCTTCCAGAAAGGCTCGGCCTTTGGCATGTATTCGTTGATGAAGAGCTCGGTTTTAGTTTTAGCCATTTCCTCGGGATCGGCATTGAGATTGTAGCGGTTTATGAGGTCTTGGCAGATGGTGGCAGTTGGTAAGCCGCCGTACTCAAGCAAGAGTTCGTGTGGTAATTCAGGTCCGCCGAACAGCTTAACCATATGTTTCCAAGCGACATGATGCCAAATCTCAGAATTGATGATGGTGCCGTCCATGTCAAAGATGAAGGCTGGATACTTTTGGATTTGCTCGAGCAACTTATCGTGCATGGCTTATGTTCCGGAGATTCATACAGACGATATGAGCAAAGATAGTGTTCATCTCTTGCAGCTAGGTATATGCCGCTGCAGTTGCTACTAAGCATCTTGTGCAGGCTCTTATATTAAAGCTAACTGAGTAGCTTACTCTGATATAAGAGTACTAGCTTATGAACTACTATCTAAGCTCCTTTGTCCTAAATATATGTCTGTACTTTTGTGATGTAAACAATGGGTAGATAAATAAGTACTACCCGTCTAAAACAACAACAACAAATGACCTCGTGTATTGAGCGCCTAAGGTTGATGCACTGTCATGGGCGCATAAACTAATAAGTTTTTCGAGCTTGCCTATTAACCGCAGCAGCCACCACCGCAGCAAGAAGATGGCTTCTTGATAGCAGTAATTACGCTATCAACGTCATCGCCGTTGCCTGAGTGAGCAGAGGTGTCATTATCAGAAGATTTTCCAAGAATGTTACGACGGTGTTCTTCAATTAATCGCGCATCGTCTTCCCAATCTAATGGGTTAACTTCTACTAAGTTGCGGTTTTGATCGCGCATCACTACCTTAGCAATCTGAGCGTTTAAGATAAGACGCTCACACATAGCACATGGAGTGATGTACTTAGATGGAGCATTAGTAGCTACATCAGTACCGCATAAGTATAAGGTGCCGCCGATAATCTCAAGAGGGTTACCATTAATAATGGCATTTGCCTCAGCATGCACTGCACGGCAGATCTCATAGTGAGTGCCTGGCTTAACACCGAGTTCCTCACGCAGACAAGTACCAATATCGATACAGTTGTCACGAGAACGTGGCGCACCATTGTATCCAGTGGATACGATACGGCCATCCTTAGAAACGATTACAGCACCGTAGCGGCGTCTTAAGCAGGTTGAGCGCATTGACACCGACTCGGCAATTTCCATAAAGGATTCATCCTTGGATGGACGTACATACTTAGTTGACATCAATACCTCCGCAAACGGTTATAGCGATAAAAGTAGAAAACCCAAAACTGAACATTACAAGTTAGATGAGGCAACAAGCAAGCGTTTAACTTGTAATATAGATGAAGCTATATAAAGATAGGGCCTTAGTTATGGCATCTACATCTTTACAATCTCATCTGAGCGTCATTGTACGCGTCTGAACAATGCAATCAAGACGCTACGACAATCGTTATCAGCTGAGGTACATACTCAATTGCTTTGGCGACATACATAAAAAGCTGCCTTTATAGCAGCTATAGATCGAATCTTTTGCTTAAGTATGGCGGTCTTTAAGAGTAATGGGGCTGTTGCATCGATCACGAGATGAACATAAATGATCGATAAAAGAGCATTTTTAGCAAGTTGATAAATCTTATCACTTGGATCTTCAAAAAACTCATTTTCATCGAGTAAAAGTGTAGTCAGATCATGGGAAAACTGATCAATACTAGGTTTGCAAATGATCAATCAATTAGTTTTGAGCCGATCGATCTTTCATTAATAGCAATTCTAGATGTGATTTACTTCTCAATATGATCTGAAAGCACTATCCATTACAACTTACAAAGTTTGTGCTAATGATCGTTTGGGTGTATGCTAATGCACGCACTTGATACACGAGCTTTTTGTTAAGTCCTTTTGAAGAACTTACGAGGGCTAGTGTAAGTGGCAATTTTGTAGTTTATGTGAAGTAAATGTAAGATTTTTGTTGACATGCATCACATGTGACTATAGAATATGCGCCGTCGGTGATTAGCGCAGTCCGGTAGCGCAACTGCTTTGGGAGCAGTGGGTCGTAGGTTCGAATCCTACATCACCGACCAGATTTTTAGGGCGCTTAAGTGCGCTTTTTTTATCTAACCTGATGCACGAATGGCTTTTACCATTTCGAAGAGCAGATGAAAGTCTGTACAACTTTAGATAGTTGCTAGTTCTTCTAGTATCAGGTATCGATGTCTTGCCAAACGATCCGGTCGCAGACGTTTGGCGTAACCATCAAATAATACGAGAGTATATAATCATGGCTATCACTTTAGACGTTGAACTTCGTAATGACTTAGGGAGAGGTGCGAGCCGCCGCCTTCGTCGCGAAGAGAAGATCCCAGCAATCATCATTGCTAAGGGTCAGGAAACTGTCAGCATCACTTTAAACGAGAAGAAGTTAATTCAGGCTACCACTAAGCCAGATTTCTTCACTGAGACTGTAACCTTAAACGTAGGTTCTGATGCTATCGCTGTTAAGCCAATCGCAATGCAGCGTCATCCAGTTTCTTCACGTATTATCCACGTTGACTTCCAGCGCGTATAATCGTCAGAAAGCTATGCAATAGGTCATAATGACCTTGCACAAAGATTTCTAAAAGAGCAGACCAAGGTCTGCTCTTTGTCTTTGTAGACCCCGCAAAATCTCATCTTTAATTAAGCCCCTCTTTTTGTTAGGGAAGCCTAATCCATCGTACGACAGGAAAACCTAAGCAATCGTATTGCAGGGAAGCCTAAACCATCGCGCGACAGGAAAACCTACGTCATAGCAAGATAGGTAAGCATACGACGTTGCAGAAGTTGGCAAGCCTTAGGCACTGCAAGCTTATGAAGCTTAAGTTATCTTAAGACACCATTTAATGCTGCAGCTAACAATGACTAGACGTTTCATATAGCCAAGAGCACTTAACAGCCTCACAAGCAGATTCGCTCGAAGACTTGGTCTTAAAACATACCGAATAATACTCACTCTAAGCTACTTGAATAGAGTCGGCATACATTGTTTGCAATTGCCACTAAGATCAAGGGCTTAGATATCTCTTTTAGAGGCTAAGCAATGAGCCAGAGCTAAAAAAGATTTGCTTTTGATAAGCTAATGCCTCTAATATAAATCAGCCTATTAAGTTGTAGGCCACTTTTGCCTCACTGAAAAATAGCAGTCTCCTTCTTCTATAGGAACGGTCAGTGACGGCTAGGAACGATAATGGAAAGAACTTCAAAGACAAGACTTAGCCTGAAGAGACCAGGCACCACTTCCACCGTAGCAACAGATACTCCACAGCGCTTTGATAGCAGCGAGCGTGGCCCACGTAGATTTGAACGTGATGAGCGTGGCTCAAGCCGTTTTAACCGTGACGAGCGCAGCCCACGCCGTTTTGACCGCGATGACCGTTCTTATGGTCGCTCAACTCGCTTCAACCGTGACGATAGTCATCCAAGCCGCTTTAATCGCGACGATAGCCGTCCAAGCCGCTTTAACCGTGACGATAGTCATCCAAGCCGCTTTAATCGCGACGATAGCCGTCCAAGCCGCTTTAACCGTGATGATACCCGTCCAAGCCGCTTTAACCGCGATGAGCGTTCTTCAGGACGTTTCGATCGTGATGAGCGTGGTTTTGGTCGTGCTAGCCGCTTTGATCGAGACGATAGACGTCCAAGCCGTTTTAACCGCGATGAGCGTTCTACTGGTCGTTTCGAGCGTGATGATCGCTCCTCAGGTCGCTATGATCGTGGTGAGCGTTCTTCTGGTCGCTATGAGCGCGATGAGCGCAGTTTTAGCCGTGGTGGCTATGGTGCACGCGATGAGCAAGGTCAGTCTAATGCCGCCTCACCATGGGGTAGTGTAAAGAGTCGTCCGCCTCGCACTGAGCGTGGTTCACGTCCTGATCGAGACAATCGTCATGAGCGCGGCGAGCGTGAGGTTATCGATGTAAATAAGGTCTTTGTCAGTGAAGTTCCTATTGGCCGTATGGTGGAGCTTGAGGTTTGTGAAATCTCAGATAAGGGTGCCTTTGTTAATGCCAAAGAGCATGGCGCTCTGTTTATCCCAAACTCACAGCTGCCAGAGGGCTTAGAAGTTGGCAACATGATGCGTGTCTTCCTTTATAAGGATGCAGATCGTGTTTTAGCTACTGCCCGTAGACCATATATTGAATTAGGTATGACTGGTAATCTGCGCATCAATTGCGTTAAGAATGCTACTGCTTACTTAGATTTAGGTATTCCAAAAGAGCTAGTACTGCCTGTATCAGAGCAGCGCTTTAGAATGTTCGAGGGCGATAATGCCTTAGTCTATGTCTCGATTGATGAGCGCGGCCGTCTCTTTGGTACACAGTGCTTTAATCGCTATATCCGCGACAAAGCTCGTAAAGATGAATTTCAAGTCGATGAGCGCGTGAAGGTCGTGGGTGTTGCGCATACTCCACTGGGCTATCGTGTCATCGTTAATGACAGCGTTTATGGCTTAATCTACGCCTCCGAGCAAAAGGGCGAGCTAACCATTGGCAAGCGCTATGATGGCTACATTACTGCAGTACGTAACGATGGTCGTTTAGATGTATCGCTTCAAGAGCCTGGTAGAGATGGTATTGAGCATGCTGCAGAAGACATCATGCAAGCTCTGCACTTTGAAAAGGGTCATTTAGGCTTTAACGATAAGTCCGATCCTAAAGAGATTGAAGACTTCCTGCATATGTCTAAAGGCCGCTTTAAGAAAGCCATTGGCTCCTTATATAAGCAGCGCTTAATCGCTATTGTGGACAATGGCATTGATCTTACCGATGAGGGTAGAGAATTTTGCCAAGAACACTTTGGTCAGATGCAAGTTAATGCTGATATCGACATGTTAGATCACGACGGTGCCGATGATTACGAGGGTCGTGAGTTTGTAGATGGTGCTGATAGCTCTTTACAAGATGACGACGATTACGAGTTCATTCGCCGTGATGGTGATGAGCGCGGCAGTTTCGATGTTGTTGATGGCGAGCATCAGGCATTTACTGGTGGTAATGAAGAGGCTGCTCAGGCCGTATTTTCAGAGCTGCGTGACGACAATAAGTTTGATAAAGAGCGCGACTAAGAGGTAGTTATGGTAGTTGAATTTTTACTTGATTTGCTAGGCTTCGTGCTCAAGGGCATTGTGGTACTAGCAGTGATCATCATTCCTGTGATGACCATTCTTTCCTTTGTTTCTCGTAATAAGAAAGGTGGTCAGACTCAAGCTAAAGGCGCTTTAGTAGTTGAGGATCTCAAGTTAGCTGCTAAAAAGCGTAAGGAAATGATCTCTAAGAGCCTCAAGCGCTCCAATCCAGATAAGCTTTTAAACAAAGAAGAGATCAAAGTTGGCCTTAAGAAAGAAGAGAAGAAAAAGAAGCCAGCAGTTAGCGCAAAGGAAAAGGTTCAAGAGAAGCTTGATGAGCGTGCTGCTTTCTTAAAGACCATTGAAGAGAAAAAGGAAGCAGGCGTATTCTGCCCACGCAATCTTTATGTGATCGACTTTAGAGGCTCTGCTAAGGGTACTGAGTTTAAAGATTTGCGTTTAAAGATTGATGCCATCTTAGATGTGGCTACTCCTGAGGACGAGGTCATTGTAAACCTGATGTCTCCAGGTGGCTTAGTCAACTCTTATGGCTTATGTGCATCACAGCTGCAGCGTATTCGTGACCGTGGTATTACTCTTACTGTTACCGTCGATGAGGTGGCTGCCTCTGGTGGTTATCTGATGGCTTGTGTAGCCAATAAGATTGTGGCTGCTCCATTTTCCTACATTGGCTCTATCGGTGTGATTGCAGGTATTCCAAACTTCCGTCGACTTATCAATAAGTACGATGTTGATTATGAGCAAATCACTGCAGGTAAGTTCAAGCGTACCTTAAGCGTTTTAGGCGAGAATACTGAAGAGGGTCGTGCTAAGTTCAAAGAAGAGCTTGAGGCTGTACACACCCGCTTTAAAGAGCAGGTACTGCGTTATCGTCCACACTTAGATGCAGATAAGGTCACCACTGGTGAGCACTGGCTAGCTGTGGATGCTAAAGAATTAGGTTTAGTCGATGAGATTGCTACTTCAGATGAGTACATCAAGGAGCGTATGGGCTTAACTATCGACAGCGCCTTAAAGATCAAGTGGAAGAAGCAAGAGAAGAAGAATCTCATCTCTAAGTTCTTACCAAAATCAGCTCTAAGCAAGGCTATCTTTGGCAAGGGCATCGATCCAGTTGAAAGTGCGCAAAAGTTAGAAGAGCACGACAACACTTACATGAACATGCGCTAGTCAAGCAAGAGCAATTGCTAGCCTAAAGCACAAGATAGGACCTTACAGGCCATATCTTAAGCCACACAAGATAACAAGCCAGACTCGCTTTCAGGCCTGCTGGCAGGCTTTTAACCTGATCTTGAGCTGGTCTTGAGCTTGGAGATCGGAAGAGCGTCGTGTAGGGAAA
>NZ_CABTML010000112.1:0-24791 GCF_902485895.1 uncultured Anaerobiospirillum sp.
AAGCGTAGCCTTGTTTTTGCTGCCCTTTGGACGACCACGACCACGCTTTTCAGTTACTGCAGATGCCGATAGCTGCTTCTGTGCTGCCTGCTCGTTTGCAAGTGTAGCCTTGTTTTTGCTGCCCTTTGGACGGCCACGACCACGCTTTTCAGTTGCTGCAGATGCAGTTTGCTGCTTTTGTGCTGCTTGCTCTTTTGCAAGAGTAGCCTTGTTCTCGCTGCCCTTTGGACGGCCACGACCACGCTTTTCGTTTGCTGCAGACGCAGTTTGCTGCTTTTGTGCTTCATTCTGGTTTGCAAGGGTAGCCTTGTTCTTGCTGCCCTTTGGACGGCCACGACCACGCTTTGCAGTTGCAGATGATGCAGTTTGCTGCTTTTGTGCGGCTTGCTCTTTTGCAAGGGTAGCCTTGTTCTTGCTGCCCTTTGGACGGCCACGACCACGCTTTTCTGGAGTGGCAGAGGAGTTTTGAGTTGGAGTTAATGACTCAAGCTCTAGGTGTGGATCAAAAGCAAGAATAGTACGTTCGCTTGGCAACTCATTACCTTCTGCGATAAGAGAGATCTCATTAGTGATCCGCACTAAGGCCTCTGAAGACACACCAATGCTATATAAAAGACGCTGAGCTGATCTAAATACACTAAAACGTACTAACTGATAGTTAGTTTCATTAACCTCTTTAAAGGCCCTTACTTTAAATAGCTCTGCAATCAAATCCTCTGTGTTGATATTGCAGACATCTGCATATGACTTTAGCTCATAACAAAGCAGTGACTTAAGGTAAGTCCATAATGCAATTGCATAGTATTGCTTTTGCAGATCATATATGTCAGTTGGTTCAAAATATGGGCTAGCTAATCTGCAAACTATATTAGCTTCGCGTGTAGATAGGGAATCTACTACTCCAAGCTCTTCTTTATTAATTTCTGAACAGCAAATATTTCTCTCTTCTGCCCAATTTCGTAGAAGAGATGCAGAATTATTTGCATGTAATCTTAATAGAGTTGGCTTTAACTCTTGTTCATTTAATAAATCATAAATAGAACCGAGGCCTGCGCTTAAGCTCTCTTTGTCACCTTCAAAAGTAAATGCAGATACAATCTTTGAACGTTCGCTCTCTCTAGAACATAACTCGTTTGAGGAAGCCACAACATATATGCATACACTACAGGTTTCAGCAGAGTCTTTTAAAATTGAGTGACTATTATTGAGTTCTAAATTGTCACTCTTGATAAAGCTTGACTCATTGTTATCATCGCTAGATAAATTTGAATAAAATACCTCACTTATATCGGCAGCAGTGTCAACTTTTAAAGAAGCGCTTTCAGCATCTTCCTGAGTGTTTGTATACTCAACTGCAACTAAGTAGAGAGAAGCATTGTCTGTAATAGATAATTGTTTTAAGTTACTAAATGAAAACTCATTTAACTTATCGGCATTAATTTCATTTAAAACATCTGCAATATCAGCTTTTGAAATTGCACTAGTTGCAAAAGAGGCATTAAAATCTAAATACTCATCAAAAGAGTCGTATTTTGCGTAGTCAGATATGGTTAAGTATGCTGCAAAATCTAAGAGTTTGTTAGCCTGTTCTATACCAAATGCTTGCTGCAGATTTGAGTATGCACCATTATTTTTTAACATTTGTAGCAGTGCCGCGTAGACACCAATTGTACGCACCGAATAGTTATCAACAGTATCAATCACTTTATTAAGCTGATTGCACTTGAGGCTCCAAGCTTTACTGCCATTAAGTAGTATTGTACCTTCTTCTAAATATTGTCCCACAATACAATTGCGAATATTACCATTGAGCGGATCTTGTAAATCAACTGAAACATCGCCTAGCAGGTTTACTTTGGCAAATTCAGGTACTTTAACTACTACAGGCTTTGCAATTAACTGGCGCATATAACCTCGTTGCAAACTACTTAGGCAGGTGCATATCTTATTAAATACTAAAAATACACAACTACATAATACAAAACAAACACTACACTTAAAGTATATTAAATTATACGAGCAAAGTGTTGAAAATATAGCATGTGTTTTAAATTAAATGCGTAACTAGTTCACAGTAAATAGCAAACGGTTTTTATATACAGACCAATGCACATGTAATGTATCCCCCATGCTGCAGCTATTACTTAATTACCTATACTATCTTCTTTTAGTTTCAATAAATAATCGCTGTACGTCTTTAGTTATTATTATATTTAAACATAAACAGTCAATATCAAAACATGTAGAGCTTTATTAATTTAACTATAACAATTATAGTCTTTAGCACGATTTAGGTTGTGTCTTAGTATTTAACTTTTTTGTTTAAATAAAAATAAAGCTAACGTAGCTTGAGGGACTTAGGACTCTAAAGGTATTTCAACAAAGGAAATATCACCATTATCGTCTAGCTTAAGGTAGCTATAGTTTTTGCCCCAGGCACCGAGGACATAGCGGGTATCGTAAGCGACGGATTCATGGTTGAATTGAGAAAAATCGTGGATGTGGCCGTGCACAACAATTTTATGAGGCGGATTAATTTGCCCAGCTTCGGATAAGATTTGGTGCTTTTGGTTAAAGATATTTAGCTTGCTGGTGAAAGTTTCGGAAACTGAGGCGACAACGATGCCGTAGATATTGGGATCGCGTCTTTGGTAGTTCATTTCTTTGCTTTTATTACGAATGCGTTGACCTATATTTCTTCTTAATGACATTGGTAGGCAACGGAAAATGAACTGGTAAAGAGGATTGCTGACGGTTTTAGCGTATTTCTGATACGCAAGATCGTTAGTGCAAAATGAGTCCCCGTGGGTAGCGAGAATTAGGGTATTTGATTTATTTATTAGGACATGATCTTCAAGCAATGTCATATTGAGCTTTCGAGCATCTGCCTTATTAATTAAAAAATCCCGATTACCATGCACAAAATATGTAGTTACACCACGTGCTCTTGCACTCTCGAGGCTTTGTTTAACTGCTACTTGAGCTTGGTCGTGCTCGTCAATGCCAACAAAGTAGTTAAATAAGTCGCCAAGTATATAGAGCTCATCGCCATCTTTAAGCTCATCTGCAAACTTTTCAAATGTATGTACTAGTTCTGGGCAAACCACAGATAAATGCAGATCAGCTATAAAGAAAGCAGCCAAAGAGAACTCTCCTAATTAATATTTAGATAAAAATAAGGTCTGCCTACATATTTTGACATATGCATAGGCAGACCTTGTGACGTTATGTAGATAGCATGCTAGTGCATGCTTAGCTACGTAGCATTAGATGGAGTCAATCTCTTCAGCGCTTTCGATGATGATTGGCTCAGCTGGAACGTCACGGTGTGGGTAGAAAGAGCGGTTGTCAGTCTTAACCTTCTCAATCTCGGCAACTACGTCTTCGCCCTTTACAACTTTACCAAATACGCAGTAGCCCCACTCGTGGTTATCACCATTGTAGTTAAGGAATTCGTTATCAACGGTGTTGATAAAGAACTGGCTAGTAGCTGAGTGAGGGTCGTTAGTTCTTGCCATTGCAATAGTGAAGGCATCGTTCTTCAGACCGTTGTCAGCTTCGTTCTTGATTGGAGCAAGAGTTTTCTTTTGATCCATCTCAGGGGTCATACCGCCGCCCTGGATCATAAAGCCCTTGATAACACGGTGGAAGATGGTGCCGTTGTAGTGGCCGTTCTTAACATAAGTTAAGAAGTTCTCACAGGTGATTGGGGCCTTCTCGGTGTTTAATTCGATAACAATATCACCTTTGTTTGTCTTTAAGATTACCATTTGTATCCCTTGCTTGATAGAATTAAGGTTTCATTTATTATGATTGTAATGTACCACAATAGCAAAAACTAAGAGACAGAAAAATGATACAGATTCACAATACCATCACTCGTCAAAAAGAGGACCTCGTTCCAATCACTCCAGGCGAATTAGGTATGTATGTGTGCGGCGTTACTGTATATGACTTTTGTCATATTGGTCATGCTAGAACTTTCGTAAGTTTCGACATGATTGTCCGCTATCTGCGCTATCGTGGTTTTAAAGTTAAGTACGTTCGTAACATCACTGACATTGATGACAAGATCATTAAGCGTGCTAACGAAAAGGGTGTGAGCGCCAAAGAACTTTCCGAAGAGTTCATTACTAAGATGTACGAAGACTTTGACCGTCTTAACATCGCCCGCCCAGATGTAGAACCACGAGCCACTGACAACATCCCTGAGATTATTGCATTAGTCGAAAGACTGATCAAAAAGGGCTTTGCTTATGTTGCAGGCAATGGCGATGTTATGTTTGCTATTGATGCATTCAAGAACTATGGTCGTCTGTCCGGTCAAAAGCTTGAAGAGCTTGAAGCTGGTTCTCGTGTTGAGGTCGAAAAGACCAAGCGTAATCCATTTGACTTTGTTCTCTGGAAGATGGCAAAAGAGGGCGAGCCTTTCTGGGAGTCACCATGGGGTAATGGCCGTCCTGGCTGGCATATTGAGTGTTCTGCCATGAACTCTAAAGTTCTAGGACAACATTTTGATATTCATGGCGGCGGTTCTGACTTAATTTTCCCTCACCATGAGAACGAAATTGCCCAAAGCTGCTGTGCTTTCGATACTAAGTACGTTAACTACTGGCTGCACTCTGGCATGGTCATGATTAATGATGAAAAGATGTCTAAATCCTTAGGCAACTTCTTCACCATTCGTGATGTGCTCAAGCAGTACGATGCGGAGACTGTGCGCTATTTCTTAATCTCAGCTCAGTACCGCAGCCCTCTTAACTACTCTCAAGACAATCTTGATAATGCCCGTGCCTCTCTTGCAAGACTTTACACTGCACTTCGCGATGTTAAAGCAGGCCCTGCAAGTGGTGGTGAGGAATATGTTGAGCGCTTCACTAAGTTCATGGATGATGACTTCAACACTCCAGGAGCACTCTCAGTTCTATTTGACCTTGCTAAGGCTGTTAACACCTCATCAGGAACCGAGGCAGAAGGCCTCGCAGGACGCCTGCTTGAGCTTGCTGATGTCTTAGGATTACTCACTCAAGAGCCTGTAAAGTTCCTGCAAGGTCAGAGCGATGGTGCAGACGATGATGTAGCTTTAATTGAAAGCCTCATTGAAGAGCGTCGCGCTGCTCGTGCAAATAAGGACTTTGCTGCTGCAGATGCTGCTAGAAATAAACTTACTGAAATGGGTGTTGTGCTTGAGGATGGTCCTAACGGCACCACCTGGCGTCGTGCCTAAGGATTTGAATAGCTCGCAACACGCTTAGAAACATCTTTTACAAGCAAGGCATGCAATGCATGCCTTGCTTGTTTTGTTTTATGCGTACTTATTTAGCTTTCGTACCTACCTTTACTAGTAAATAATGAATTTTTAATTTGTAAGCGCTGTCGTATTTTAAGCTGCATGCAGCATGCAATTGCCTTATAATGCATGTACTTTGGTGCACTTGCTTAATAGCTAATTATTGTTATCCGCACCAATCTAGTAGTGCTATTACAACGGAGATCCGCAATGCAAGACTATCAGCGCAGATTTATTGAGCTTGCCTTAAATCGTGGCGTGCTTAAGTTCGGCAGCTTCACCTTAAAGTCAGGCCGTCAAAGCCCTTATTTCTTTAACGCTGGCGGTTTTTGCACCGGTGAGGATCTCTACACCTTAGGTTCTTGCTACGCTCATGCATTAGTAGATAGCAAGATTAAGTTTGATGTGCTTTTTGGACCTGCCTACAAGGGCATTCCACTTGCCTGCGCTACTGCTATGGCTCTTAGCAATGAGCATAAGATCAATACTCCATGGTGCTTTAACCGTAAAGAGGCCAAGGATCATGGTGAAGGCGGTAATTTAGTAGGCTCACCACTCAAAGGTGACATCATGCTCATCGACGATGTAATTACTGCAGGTACTGCAATCCGTGAGTCAGATGCCATCATTAAGGCTAACGGCGCTAACTTTAAGGCTGCTTTAATTGCCCTTAACCGTAAGGAAAAAGGACAAGGCGATGAGAGCGCTATTGATGAGGCAAAGCGCACCTTAGGAATTGAGATTGTTTCTATCGTATCTTTCGATGATCTTGTTACCTACATCGAGAATGATAAGGAATTAAGTGCTCACCTTGACGATATGCTCGCCTATCGTGAACAGTACGGCGCATAACAGCCCCATACTGTACTGTGCATAAGAGCATAGCTAGCATCATTAAAAAGGGCTCCTGATGGAGCCTTTTTTAATTAAACAATAGTTACCTTTTAGATTGTTTTTAAGGACTACTAGCCTTTAGCAGTGACACATATCTTCACTGCAAGAGCAGGATTCGCCCATTGCTGTTGCTGACATGGAAATGTCCTTAGTAGCAGGGCCTTTGATGCTCTTAATAGCAGCATCAGCTGTTCTAGTAGCATTATTATCGCGTGAGTAGATGCAACCACAATAGAGCTGATTGTAGAAGTTAAACTCCTTAACAAGCTCATAACGGCGGGTAACTAATCCCTCGCGACGCCAATCCTCACTCCAGTATGGTACACCAGTGGCCTCTTGAGCTGCGATACCAGCTGCATCCACCTGCTTTTTGTTCTTCCAGCGGCTAGTTGCTAATGTGGTAGTGAAATGGCTAAAACCATGCTGCTTTGCATACATAGCAGTTGCAAGCATGCGATCGCCAAAACATACAGAACAGCGAGCACCGCGCTCTGGCTCTTTTTCAAGCCCTTTAACCTTAGCAAACCATGGCTTTGGGTCATACTCAGGGATGATGTAATCAAAGCCAAGCAGCTTAGCTAGCTCAATTAACTCATCACGACGCTTTTCATACTCATTGCGAGGATGAATATTTGGGTTATAGAAGAACAAAGTTGGGCTAATGTTGTGATACTTAAAACACTCAAGTACTGCACCACAGCAAGGTGCACAGCACACCTGCATTAATAGCTTGTTCATGCCCTCAGGGATCTTCAGCTCACGCTTAGGAGTGTTTCCAAAATCCTCAGGTAAAGTTAAAGGCATACCCTGTAATCCTCGTATTCACAAAAAACCCAAAATCAAACACTTTAACAAGCAATGCACAATGCTCTTACATATAGACATCTATACTTGAAGACTAAAACCTACAATGCAATAAATGCTTTGTTTGAATATCCCCATGTTATCTATAAGCCTTCGATCTAGGCTCTAGGTGGGGTATCTCTTAATTTAGTATGAGCCATATGACTTGACCAGTGGTAGTTGGTCATTAAGGCTTATGTGTTGGTACTGTTAAAGTTAAATGAGCACTTATGATATAGCGTTTAGCCAATATTTAGGCCTATGACGATAAAAAACGTCAAAGTTCTAGGTCTAGTGATGGCTAAAACTATATTTAGCCATGCTCATACAAAACTAATAATCAACTGTTAATTGCTCCAGAAATAAGAGCATCAACCTCCACTCATTAGTCGTTATCAGCCTCCTCTTGTTCTTTAGGCTTGAACTGTGAGTTGTAAAGGGTAGCATAAGCGCCGTTTTGAGCGAGCAGCGTATCGTGATTGCCCTTTTCGACAATATAGCCGTCATTAACGACCATGATGACATCAGCATCACGAATGGTTGACAGTCTATGGGCGATAACTAAAGTGGTACGGCCCTTCATGAGCTCATCTAAGGCTTTTTGCACTACCTTCTCTGAGCGATTATCTAAAGCGGAAGTAGCCTCATCTAAGATAACTAATGGCGCATTGCGGATAATGGCTCTAGCAATGGCTAAACGCTGCTTTTGGCCACCTGACAATGAAACGCCACGCTCACCAATATAAGTGTCTAGGCCATCTTTTAAAGAAGCAACAAACTCATCTAAATAAGCACTTTTAAGCGCACTATTGATCTCTTCTTCAGTGGCATCTGATTTACCAAATAAGATATTTTGTCTAATGGTTCCTGCAAAAAGGAAATTATCCTGAAAGACAAATGCTACCTGGCTTCTTAAAGACTCAATGGAGTAATCTTTAATATCAATACCATCAATTAAAATAGTACCTGACTTAATTTCATAAAGACGAGTAATTAAAGAACATATCGTACTTTTACCGCCTCCTGAATTACCAACCAGCGCTACTTTTTGGCCTACTTTGACCTTAAAGTTAATGTCTTTTAAGACATCAACCTGCCCTGTATAAGAAAAAGCTACATGAGAAAACTCAATGCTTTCTTTAATGCCATCGAGCTTTTTGTCGCCCTCATTTTTGCCACTTTCAAATGATTCATACTCAAGCAAGTCATTAATACGGTCTAAAGCTAATAAAGCACTTTGAACTTGAATATAGTTATTGCCAATACTCTTAAGCGGTGTATAGAGCATGATTAACGCAGCCAAAAAGGACACAAATTCACCTGAGGTAATTTGTCCCTTGATAATCATATCTACGCCAAAGTATAAAACAGCACCCACACCTAAAGAGCTAACAAAATGCATTACAGGGGAAAGCCAATTAGTATCTCTAACCAGCTTTACACTCATCTTAAATAAGAAGTCGGCCTGCTCATAAAAGCGAGCATACATATATTGCTTTAAATTAAAGCTCTTAATAACTTTTGAACCTTGAGTGGTCTCGTTATATAAGGTAATCATGCCTGTAGAGGCAGATACCGATTTATTTACAATGCCCTTTACTCGCTTACGAACAATGCGCATTGGCAGAATGAGGAAACAAACCACACCAATAGCGACAATAGTAAGCTGCCATGAGTTATAAAGTAAAACGCCAACTAAAGATAATGATGAGAAAAATTTAGTTAAAAATAGCTTCATATTGGATATCAAACCACTTGAAGCACATTCAGCATCATTAAAGAAACGAAGAATTACAGATCCCGAGTTATTGGCATCATAAAAGCGACTATCAAAGGATAAGAGCTTATCGTATAGCTTGGCTCTAATCAGTAAATTAATCGCGCCACCTACATAGCTATTTACCAAGGAAGAAGCGTAGATAAAAAGACCCTGTACTATAGTAAATCCAATGATGACTATAGGCACATAGTATGCGGCCTCTACCTGCTGATTTACCATGACATTATCGGTAAAAGGCTTTAAGAATAACGCAATGACAGCATCAAGAGCACCTACTGGAATAGTAAGCAGCACACCAACTAATGCCAATACCCAATAAGGCTTTAAAAATGGCCAAAACAGCTTATAGCCTCGCCAAAATGAGGTGGACTTTTGGCTAGATAAATCACTTAAAATTAATGGGTGGTATTGTGCTTTTGCAGCTTCTCTAGCCACTTCTTGCTCATGCTTAAGATCATCACTTACATTAGAAGTTTGCTCTTGAGCGCAATCATTTTTCAATTTTAAGTCGTCAGCTACCTGCTGCTTGTCTTTTGGGTCAATCTTATCGCTCATATTTACCTCGAGAGACAATGCGCATAGGAACTTTGAATAAATAACATAACTTAGCAAACATTAAATTACCTGACATGCTGAGTCGTTGCCATAATGCAATCGATAAAATTATTTATTCACAATTCCTTATTTGTAAAACTCCCATGATCAATCGGATAGTGCCCTTTAAATCAGCTTGAAACCAAACTTGAGGCAGAGTCTTACAACATTATAAGTACGACAAAAGTAAAGGACCATACAAACTAAAAACCAATGCCTCTTGCTAAGTCTTGAAACAAACTTACAACCTAAGCATTAGTCCTTAAACATCTTATTTAAGATAGGACACAGTACTCTACGATAACAGCTTGATCATGGAAATGATTATATTTAAAAAGTCCCTTAGGTATATGAAGGGCCTTTTAGATTATACAAGCTATCAACATATAGCTTGGTGATGTTGTAAAAAGCAGACAACAGCTTAAAAGTCTGAGTTAAAGGCGTTGTCATAGTTAACAATTAATTTAATAAAATCTGGTACAGCCTTTAATGTATCAACCGCATTTTTCTCTTGAACACTAAGCTCATTGGAGATGATATAAAGAGCATCTATATTGTGCTCTTTGGCACTATCAAGCCAAGGTTGGAGCTTAACAAGATTAGCTTTGAACAGAGTATAGTCAACACAAATCTTGGTGTAAGTTTTAATATCAAGCCCCTCTAGCATATTTGCGTCAGCTTGCAATACTAAATTTTCACAACCAGAATTTTTAAGCACTACATATTGTTCTTTATCCTGCACAAAGAAGACAACACGCTTATCTGATAAGTATGGCTTTAACAGATCAGCATTTACATCTTTATCCAAAGATACTAAGACTGTTGCATCCTGATTAGAAAGCTCTTTTAGATATTCATCAACGCCAATAAAGTCATCATTAAACTTAGATAAAGCTTTTACATAAAGTTTATTGTCCTTAACTATAGTATTAATATGCAGGCCTTTATAACCTTTAGCTAACAGACTATTAGCCTTAAATAAAGCATTAGAACTTCTAATAAAGATACGATCTACAATTGGATCACATGCAGTAACATTAGCAATATACTCTGGGTCTAAAGATACTTGCTTATCAGATAATAACTTAATGCCATCTACATTGCCCATGTCAAATTCAGGATTAGCAGCAGATAGTTTGTAATTAATAGCCTCACTTTTAACTTGCATTAAATCAAGCATAAAATCGTAAAGGGTATCGTTAGTTACGATTGCATTTTTATTGTCATTTAAAGCATTAAAGGTGGATGAATATTTACTCTTAAAACTATCTGACACATTGACAATGAAAGGAATTCTACTCATTGCATAGGAGAATTGAGCTACATTGTGACGACCTACAGGGGCGCTCTTGGCTTTCTCATCTAGTACACCTACATAGTGCACTGCTTCAGCATGGTCTGAGTAATAGACAAAGGCTTGAAAATCTGGACGATTTGCAAAAATATCATATAACTTAGCCATGAACTCGTCATTATATTTCACAGCAGTTAAGTAATGATCATAATTAGTAGCCTCATTAAAGGTAGTACTAAAGAGCTCTGCGTCTAATACCAATCTGCCAATTTGAGACGATTTATTGATCTTGATTTTAGGATAGTCACTTGGCACACGATTATAGTATGGTGAGTGATTACCCATAATATGAACAATTACAAAATTATTCTTAGAGCTATCTAATTCCTGACTAAGTTTTTCTAAGTGAGGAATTAATACCATATCAGGCTTTTGAGAATAAGAGCCATCAAAAACATAGTTAGTGGTAAAGAAAGAAATATCAGCTAGGCTTGAAATTGCACCGATAGGAGTATCTGCATTACCATTTTTTACTTGGTTTGAGATCCAATGAGTTTTAATACCGCTCTTCTTAGCCATGGAAATCAAGTTTTCACCTTGAGGAAAGGTTAAACCAGTATGGATGTTTCCTTGTGAAAAAGAAGCTGTAACAGATGGAACAGTATTAACAAATGACGAATAAGCATTGTTAAACAGAATGTTATTATCTTTTGCGGCTAAGTCAGATAAGAATGGGGTATTGTCGATTGAATGGTTGTAAACACCCATATTATCACGACTTAAAGACTCTCCAATCACGAGCACGTAGAGCTCTCCTGTACCTTCTTTTTTGGCATTAGAAACAGAACCACTCTCAAGCTTGGCTGTAATCTCATGAAATGAAGCAATCTTATTTTCTAAATCAGAAACCATTAAACGATAGTATTTTACTGGTCTTAATTGAGTGACAATTACTGATGAGGCAACTATAAATAATAAAGAAAATAATAAAGCTGTCTTTTTAAAAAGTAATACCTTACCTTTTGCAAATTTAGCTAGGCAACCTAAAGTAATTAAACTAAGAACTACTAATAAAGTGCCATAGGTCAGGGTATCGGTATTCAAAATATAATGCTCAGCAAAATCATAGAGTTCTTCTACATTTGACTGGGCAATAGCTACCACGTCATCACCTGTAAAGAACGAATCAATGCTTTGGTAATAGCTATAAGAAATTGCTGTTACACATTGAAAAATCGTTAAGACTACAGTCCAAGCAATAGCTGTCTTTTTACACTGAGCTTTTAATAAAATGTAGATAGCCCACCAAGATAGCATTGATACCAAAAAAGGCCTAACAAAATCAGTAGGTAACTGTCTACCTGTTATTTTTAAAGAAAAATAACCGATAATTAAGGCATTAAGCAGCACTAATGCAATAGGGACTATTTTTTTGAAAAACGGCATGTTAAAACATCAGTAAAAAGACATTGCTCTTGGCAAAAATAAATTTTGATTAATAAGAAATTTTAACGAAATAAACCTTTCTTATAGTTAGGACAAACTAAACCTAATGCTTACTCTAGCCATGTGATATCCAACACTAAAGCAATACTTTGATCTTGGGCAAAAGTTATTTCGTTAAAACTCCTAGAAAATAGTAATTAAATACGATCGTACAAAAGAGAACTTCGGCAATGCAAAACCTATATGCACTCATAGTTAGATGAAAGTGATATTTTCTTATTTTGCGTTAGACAGATTGCCTAGTACTGTGCCTAGCACTGCCCTCATAATTGATACTATGCCTACCACCAAACCATGACCACTTAAGGCCTTAGGCAATTTTATAAGATGGCAGCTTTTTGATGTTCGATAAAAGGTATGATTCCTAGCACTAAAAGAAAAGTACTTAGATAAGAGCTTTTCCAAGCGTTTAACTAAAGACAAAAGGCTTAAATTATGACTAATTTACTAGTTTTTGGGGAATCATACCAAAAGCACATAGCACCTTGTTTTAGGTTAGGTTTACCTAAGTTATTCTGTTTACTATGTGCCTTAAATTTACTAGATGCTCTTTTCAGCTATTGCACTATAGATGCAGTCTGCAAAGAATTCAGACATCTTAAATCCATTGTGCTCAACTAACTTAGGGAACATGGAAATTGGTGTCATGCCTGGGAAAGTATTAATCTCATTTAGATAAATCTTGCCATCACTAGCCAAGAAGAAATCAATTCTAGACAGGTGACGTAGGTTTAAACCCTTAAATGCACGTAAAGCCATGCTCTTAATCATCTCACGCTGCATTGGATTTAAATCCTGAGCTTCTATGGTTGTAGAAGAATGACTGTCGTTTGAGTACTTTTCTTCGTAAGTATAGAACTTGTCATCAGGAATAAAGATCTCACCTGGCTCAGTTACGTGTAGCTCGCCTTTAAACTCAAAAGCAGCTACCTCAAGCTCACGATGTTCAATGGTCTTCTCAATTAAAGCTAAATCGCTCAGCTCTAAAGCATCCTTAATCGCTTTATCAAGCGCACTTTTATCAGTTACATGGTAGCAGCCAATAGAAGAGCCTTGGCTAGCTGCCTTTACATAAACATCACCGCCTAAAGATGAGAAAGCATCATGGGCCCACTTTAAAGAGGCCTCGTCACAATTGCTAACGAAGGTTGATGGGGTATTCTCGATGCTTAAAGCATCCATATACATCTTGGTAGTAACTTTGTTAAAGCAGTTACGGCTTGCCTCAGCTTTGCAACCGATATATGGAACATCATGGAGCTCTAACATAGATTGCAGATCACCAGTCTCGCCTGGGAAGCCATGCAGACATGGTACTACGCAGTCAATCTTATAGCTCTCTTGTGTGCCATCAACACGCTCAACGATAAGGTTATTCTTAAGCGCAAAGTAAGCAACAGCACCATCGGCAAACTGCAGCTTGCCATCATGCAAAACTGCACTTAGCAGGTAAAAATCGCTATTGCAGCGTAACTTCTCTGCTACGTAAGCAGAAGAAACGATTGAAATCTCATGTTCAGAGCTATCGCCACCGGCGATTAAAAGAATATTCTTTGCCATGGTAAACCGTCACAAAGGCCCACAAGACCCATCCAAGTATGCTGTCTAATTATGGCTAAAACACTAATTTGCACGCTTATAAGTCTATATAGCTGCATATGTACACATCCACAATGCGCCATTGCCTTTTTAATCAATAGCTTTAAGCATCAAAATATAAGCATCTTTATCTAGCAGCACTATTGAAGCTACTGTACTTGTTGAGCGGGGCTCTAAGACAGATAGTTCTCTTTGTTAGCAGGCTAAAAACTAAAGCAACAGCGGCGATGAATTAAAACTAGTGTTTAACTGACAAAACAGCTAGATCTCGTATCAGCCATCTAATTAACAATTAACTATGTGATCTTAGCCGTTATTACCGAGTTTTAAAAGTCACAAAGTACTCAATCAGATCTTAAATGCCTGTTAAACAAAAGTGGTAACAGCAGCAATGGCAAAAAGGATAGTTTAGGCACTCAAGGCTCTGATACATTATGTACTTTCAAGTACATATGTCTCTCAGTTAAACAGCTGAGTTTATGGGCGCAAATATCACAATCCGATACTTTTGTGACATCATCGTATCGCAATCTAGCACTTGCATTACATGCATCTTATCGCAATCTATCACTTGCATAACATCAGCGTTTTGCTCAAGATGACTTTTACATGCTATGGTAATGTAAGTGAATTACATGGAGATGTTTTGGACAGATGAGCACGATTAAAAGCATGACAGGATATGCATCTACTTCAATTGAGAGTGCAGCAGGTCTTTTAGAAATTAGCATCAAGGCTGTCAATGGCCGCTTTTGCGATGTATCCATGGCCTCTAACTTTGACCTTGGGGCAAGTGAACTTAATTGCGTCAAATTAGTCAAAGAAAGTGTCAAACGTGGTTCTGTCAATGTAAATATCAAGCTTGTCCATAACAAGAACAGCAGCTTTACCTTAAATAAGCAAAACCTGCATGAGCTTATAGACGCTCTGCAGCAAATCGCCACTGAGGTAAAAGCACATCAAGCTTGTACAAGTATCACAACCTCTGGCAATTTAGATCTCCTTTCCTTAGCAACCATGCCTGGCATTCTCTCATCAGCTAATCAAAGTGGCTCAGAGAGTATTGAGATCGCACAAGAAATACGCGCAGACTTTGACAATAGTTTAATCGCAGGTCTATCTAAAGCTATTGAAGCATTTGATCAGCACCGTATGGCTGAAGGCGAGCGCTTAAAAGAGATCTTGCTTGAGAAAATTACTTTAGTCTCTGAGCGTTTATATGTTGTCAAAAACAATCTTGATCATTTAGTTGATCAAGAACGCCAACGCATCAAAGACAAGATCGAAAAATTAGATATTGAACTCGACCCTGAGCGTCTTGAAAATGAAGTCGCTCTGCAGGCACAAAGGGCAGATATAGCAGAAGAACACGACCGCCTAAGAAGTCATCTGCAAAGCCTGTTACAGATTCTCAATGGGGATGGTAATCAAGAGGCCTATACTCCTGCAGGTAAGCGCCTTGATTTTATGATGCAAGAACTCGTGCGTGAAAGTAATACTATCGCATCAAAGGCTTCCAATCTTGAGCTTACTCAAACAGCAGTTGAGCTCAAAGTAATCATTGAGCAAATGCGCGAGCAAATTCAGAATATTGAATAAAGCTCTACAGCTGCGATCATTCCTTACTAAGCCATTGCCTAGATAAAAGCTATGCAGTGGCTTTTTAGTTTGCAATCTCTTGGTAAAAAGCGCCAATTTAATCTTGCGCTGTCTTTTCTCTAGCTTAACCAAAAACTATAAGAGACATGCTCGCTCACAATACAATGCCCCTCATGTCTCCAAAATACGAGCATGTGCCACCACATAGCCTCAAGCAAAAGACTTAGAAAGAAGAGCGAAAATTCTTGTCTTGCTAGCTATAGATTCCAATACATCAAACTAAAGCTATCGCTACGCCTAAGTTTAAATTTAGCTACGCAAAGTACTGCAACTAATAAAGCTCACTACCAAGTCTCTCAAGTTTTAAGCTAGCAACATCTAAAACAATCAGACCTATACTTACCACAAGGCTCTTGAGACTCAATACAAACAGGCTAGCAACCCCCACCTCTTAGGGACAAACAGGCTAGCAACCCCTTATGCAAACTGATAGGAAGATACTGCGAATGTTGTTGATGTTAATTGCGTCAATGCACTTTTATTATAGGCAATGAATGATGGTACTGGCTCAAGCTTAGGCTAGACTCTTGTTAGCAAGCAAACACAGTAGTTGTTATTCTGTTCGTTGTAAAAACTTTTGACCTTGATCGCTGTCAAGATTTGACTGGATAAGGCCTACCGCCCCCTACAAAACATGGTAACGTTAGCTTATGGCTGCCTGAAAATGGGGGTGAGTATGTACTTACAAAGCGCTGAAATCCGCAACTTTCGCGGTATACGTCATCTTAGTGTAGATTTCGAAAAAGACACTTCGGTGCTCATCGGTGAGAATGCTTGGGGTAAGTCTTCCTTACTGTACGCTCTTTTCATGATCTTAGGCTGCGGCTCACAACGACTGTGCCGATTTTCCTCTGATGATCTGTACGTTCCAATTAAACTCGACTTTGATAAAGACAACAAAGCACCGAATAGTTCATCAAGCTCAACCGTTATTTCAAGCGATGCTGCGGATGTTAGTCTGAGTGTTGATGGGGAGATATCAGCCTCTCGTGCATCTCAATCATCTTTAGATGCAAGCGGTAATGACTTAGAGTCATCTACTGCTGCTAAGTATTCTAGTAGTAATAATGAGAGACAAATTGCTCAAGCAGTTAAGCTAATTTTTAACTTAGATGAGCGTGCTCAGTACGTGAAAATGGTTGAGGATAAGAAATACAAATATCTTATCTACGCCATTCCTAGTGATGATGGCAAGCGTCAAGAAATCTCGGCGGTTGTTACCCATGAGCTTTATAAGACTATTCAAGCAACTAACCAAAATAGCCTCAATGAGCTATCTTATCGAGTCCATAAGCTAGGCTCAGAGCAGCATAACTGTGTCCGCCGTCAAAGCTCAGCAGACATGATTAGACATGCAAAAGACTTCTTATCTGATGAAGACAGTCTTAATCATGAAGCTCGCCGCACAGCTCAAGAAGATATAAATTTCTACAGCTCTGATGTCTATCAAGAAGATACCGACACTATCGTAATCGATCTTATCTTCTGTGAGACTAGCCATGGCGTACTAAATCGCATTGATCGCTTTGAGAAGTTACGCTCGGTTGCTTATGAAAGTGAAGATGGCCGAGCCTGCATCCACTATAGAATCAGCGCCTCTGAACAATGTGATGAAACAGCTCAAGAGCTCGATAGTAAGTCTTATATTCCTAAGACACGCTTTATTACTAAGCATGAGCTTCTCGATGGCAAAGGTAATACTATCGAAAAAGCTAAAGACGCTATATTCGATCTCATCACCTTAAATCCACTGTTGCGTATGCGTGATCGTCGTATGTTCAATAGCACTAAAGAGCGCATCGATGATCCTTTTTGCTCATGCCAAGAGCAAGGCGCTGAATATGATGATGTTATCGTTCCTGGTTATGATCCATCTGAGCTAAATCAATCTTCAAATTCATCAGAACATACATCCGATCCTGCTTCATCGCAGACATGTGATGCGCTAGATAGCTCAATTACCTCCACTAGTGCAACTCAAGAAGCTAGCCTAACGCAAGTTAAATCCATAAGAGATAGCAATGGACAAGCGCCAAAGGATAGTTCTAATCATGGCTTTATGAACAATCATGAGGGAGCCTTTGTTGCTGCTAGTGCATCAGTTAAAGGGCAGGCATGTCTTGACGAGCTTAAAGATGAAATCTCCTCAAAAGAGAGGCAGACTATCTCTGAGCTGTTCTCCTCCATCGAAGAGGAAGGCGGTCTCACTTCCAATGAGGTAAATGAGGCTTTAACTGTCCTCAATACTATTGCGTCCAAGTATTTAACCAACTATCAAAGTTCTACACAGATTTACAACAAAACTGTGCACAGTCACCCGCGCACAGCTCGCGAGATTGTTAGTCATCCAGTTTCAGTAGCATCGCTTAGCTCGTTAAAGAATGCCATCGCCGATAGCAAACCATCGAGCACAAAGTTTTTGCTCTCGATCATTGCTGGAGCTTTATTAATGTCTAAAGGAGAAAGAGAGTTTGACGAATACGCCAGACCAATTATGATCCTTGAAGATATTGAAAGCCGCTTCCACCCTACTTTACTGCTCAACTTCTGGTCGATACTGCAAGTATTACCTATTCAGAAGATCGTAACTACCAACTCGTCACAGCTGATTTCGGCTATATCACTGCACAATCTACGTCGTCTGTGTAAACAATACTATGACGTACGTTGTTACAAAGTTAGAGATAGAGCCTTCAGTGCTGATGATGAACGCAAGATCTCTTTCCATGTGCGCATGAGTCGCCCAGCATCTGTTTTTGCACGTTGTTGGATATTGGTAGAAGGTGAAACTGAAGTTTGGATGCTCAATGAAATAGCATCTGTACTTGGCATTAACCTAGGCTGCAATGGCATCAAGCTCATTGAGTTTGCTCAATGCGGTCTTACCCCACTCATTAAGCTTGCTAGACAGCTTGGTATTGCTTTCCATGTCTTAACTGATGGTGATACGGCAGGACAGCACTATGCCTCTACAGTGCGTGAGTTTACTGGAGCACGTCACCTCAAAGAGCACTTGTCCGTCATGCCGCATGTGGATATCGAGCACTATCTGTACGCTTCTGGTTTTGCTGATGTATATCAAAAAGCTGCTGGCATCACTACCAAACAAGTCTCTGAAAGACAGATGCAGTCTATTATGGATAAGCTCGGTTTTGCCGAGATTATAGCTATGGCCAATGGCGGTCAGTCTTATGAGCAGATTGCAGATACTGCTGCTAGTAACTTAGAGCAAGCATCCCCAGATCCTTATCGCAAGGAGCACTATGCTAACGCTAAGGCATCCAGTGTCTCAAGAAGCATCTCAGTACCTAAGCAAGACAATAACCATAGACCTCGTCCACCACAAAACCATAATTTAGATAGCATTATTGCAAGCATTGCCAATGTCAACTTTGGCAACCATACGCAATTGCTGCAAAACGTGATTCACCGTGGCAAAACACAGGGCAAAGGTAAGAATGCCCATGTCTTTGATATCAAAGACCTAACAGTTAATGATGTGCAAATGCTCTATAAGTATCTGCGATCATTAGTTGAAGATATGCCTCGTCCAGGGCATAACTTTACTGCTAAGCAAAGTCGTATGCTCAAAGCGATTAAGGCTGTATGCGGCATTCTTTCAGGTATTGCCAACACGAATAAACAACGCTTTGCCTCGCGCCTGAGAAAGTTCGAACGCCAAAAATCACATCAACATTACAAAGCTAGCTCCTCATATGTAGCACAAGCACATGAAGGAGTGGCTGAGACCTACTCAACAGAAAATAAGGCATACGAGGCGACCATAGAGCCAATAGCTATTGCAGATCAAGAGGAACAAGAGCTTACCTATACTGATAAGGAACTTGATCAAAATCTTGCTCAGCAAAACCTCGATGAGAGCTCACTCTCTTTAGTAAATGAGTCGTCAAGTGCTCAAGACAGTCATTCTAGCACTGCTAATACTGACTCTGCTGATATTTCAGAGCTCTTGTCTGCTAGCTCTGCACATGACAATAAGGAGGCGCTACTTAAGATCAAAGCCATGGCCGATGAAGTTATGATGAATGAACTTGACCATAATAGAGTCAAGCAATACGAGCGCTCTACAGGCAAGGCTACTAATGCTATCTTTGGTGCTCTTAATGAACAAGAACTGCAGCGACAAAGCTTAAACATGAATAAGGTCATCGACCACGCCATCAAAAAGAAGACCAAACCAGGCATGGCTATCTTAGTTAGCGAAGCCATGCAAAAGCGCGGTAAAGATAGCGTCCCTCTCATGTTTAAAACCATGTTCAGACAAATTAATAGCATGACAGGCCATCAGTTTGACCTAAAGTAACCAAAACATCAGGCCCCTTGGCTATAACAATGTAAATGGAGGCATACATTTAAGCATGTTTGCACTTGATGACAGTGACCTCCATAGCTTGCATGTAGGATGATTATGCTTGTGTAGGCATTCCCTGTTTAGGTGGATAGGTAACGCCTTAGAAATTGAAAAATAAAAAGCCCCGGTAGCTTTGTAGCTTACTGGGGCTTTTTATTTGAAGCGTTTTGGAATCTTGCCTTAGCTTAAGATACCCTCGGCGCCTAACGGACGGCGAAAGACGTATTTAGCTAAGAAGGCTAAGAACATACCGTAGATTGGTACAAAGATAGCCAGGCATACGATCAGCTTAACGGCATAATCAACCCAAGCTAAAGACACCCAGTTTGCTGCCATGTATGGGTCTACACACTGGTAGAAAGCAATGGAGAAGAAAGCAAAAGTATCAAGCAGGTTACCAAAGACTGATGATGCTGCCGGAGCGGCCCACCACTGCTTTAACTTACGTAATCTTTGGAATACGAGAATATCGGTAATCTGACCTAAAAGGTAAGCACCAAAAGATGCTGCTGCAATACGGAATACAAAGATTGAGAAAGTGCCTAAGGCAGCAAAGCCCTGATACTCACCAAACTCAAAAATAGTGCCCACGATATACGATGCAACTAAGGCTGGGAACATAGCAAAAAAGATTACTTTACGTGCTAATTGAGGGCCATACAGACGTACAGTCAGGTCAGTAGTTACAAAGACAAATGGGAAGGTGAAAGTACCTACGGTAGTTTCGATGCCAAAAATGGTAATTGGAATCTGCACGGTGTAGTTACTTAAAACAATGATGAAGATGTGCAGCAAGAACAGTCGACGTAATGGATAGTTATTTTGCAACATAATTATTACTCAAATACCGCCTACTCCCACTCTATACGCTCAGTCATAATAGATGGCTTATCTAAAAATGTGAAAGCATGGCGCTTAGCGTTAAGGTGCCTATTGTTGCACTCTCTCGTAGAGACATGCAGCAAGTACAGCACTGCTTAATTATCAGCATGTATAACTTCAGCTATCTAAAGTGCACGCAATAACAAAGATGGGACTTAGAATGTTCTATAAAAGTGCATCAAGCTTAGATGCCATGGAGAAGTACGATTGACTGATACTGCTAAATAACTCTTGCAGCACTATGTAGAGTAAGATGGAGGGCCTGAGCGGCTACATCAACTTAAGCATCTTATCTGAAAATAACCACTGTACACCATTGATTAATGCACACATTAAGCTTTACAACTTAAAAGAGAAACGTCGCTTAGAGCGTCTTATGTGATTATATGTTTCAGATGCCTCTATTGTTTTTATCAATCGACTAGACCATGCAAAACATGCCTGTCCTGATACTAAGTTACAGAATTAGAGGCCTATTGCCCTGTACTATCTGTGCTTAGATAGTTAAACGCAATAGCCATACATACTGACTTACAAAGAGGCCGATACTCTTGTCTGCCACCCAAGATGTCGCGATTGCGACTTGTACCGGTATCTAAACTTATGTTTAGATGTGCCGCGATTTTACACCATAAACAGATGAAATTTGCAACATTCATCGTTTTTTTTCGTCAGATAAGTTTCATTTTTTCTCATCATATCCTAATATATACATAGCTGTGGATGATGTGTCTACAAAGCCATGGGTATAGGACGCTGAACGTCAGGCTTTTAGGCAAGTAGTTACAGTTAGTTTCCCGACTGTGCAAGAGTGGTATGGGTTAAGGCAAGCAACTCATACTACGTACATTGTGCAATCGGGAAATGAGCCGATTAGTTCTGTATCGCAATAAGCGTAATGACACAGGCATATTGGAGCCTTAGCATCTTGACCGTAGTTGAGATATCAGCAATCGGCATGAGATGAATTTAAACACAAGGGCTCTAAAGTACTATGTCTGACTCCAAGCAATTGATCCTGATTGATGGATCATCCTTCCTCTTTCGCGCTTACTTCGCAGCCCGCCAATCATTCTCAACCAAAGATGGATTCCCAACTGGTGCGGTATTTTTAATCACCAGAATGTTCCGCAGCCTCCTCAACGATTTCAAAAACCAAAAGGTTATTGCTGTCTTTGACGCTAAAGGCCCAAGTTTTCGCAATGAAATGTACACTGAGTACAAGGCAACTCGTCCACCGATGCCTGATGATCTGCGCAAACAAATTGAGCCAGTCAATAACTTAGTTAAAGCATTGGGCATCCCACTTGTTTCAGTACCTGGTGTTGAGGCTGATGATGTTTTAGGCTCTTATGCGCTTGAGGCCGTGAAGCTTGGATATAAAGTCGTTATTTGCACAGGTGATAAAGACTTAGCTCAGCTCGTTAATGACGATATTGAGCTCTTAGACACGATGAAGAATATCCATTTCGACGCTGCTCAGGTGTACGAAAAGTATGGTGTACCTCCTCATCTCATCATCGATCTGCTCGCCTTAAAAGGCGATAGTGCCGACAACATTCCAGGCATGAAAGGCGTTGGCGATAAAACAGCTAGCGCTCTATTAAATGCTATGGGCGGCATTTATGAAGTTAAAGAGAAGATCGATGAAGTTAAGAATCTGTCATTCAGAGGAGCTGCTTCGTTTAAAGAGCGTTTCTTAGAGCAATGGGACAATATTGAACTTAGCTACAAGCTTGCTACCATCAAAACTGATGTGCCTCTTCCTATTGGAATTGATGAGCTTGTTTTACCTAAAGACAATCACGACGCACTAATCGAGCTGTTTGAGCGTTTAGAGTTCCATCGTTTTGCTGATGAGCAAATCAAAAAGAAAGAGTCAGAAGGTCTTTCTGGCACTATGGGCACTACTGCCACTGGTGCAGATGCCCTTAAGATGCTTGAAAACTCTGAGCAAATGATCATTGGTGAGAGCTCCTCAAGCGGCAATGACGACACATCTAATATCCTAGGCCCTCAAGTTTTAAAAGATGATGCTGCACTATCAGGCACTTCTTCACGTCGTCGTGAAAATATTGATGACTATAAAGATATCTTTAAGGTTATCTATTCTTTAAGTGAGCTTGAAGATATTAAAGACAAGCTTACACAAGCTGAGTACTTTGCCTTTGAAGTTTGTACCAATGAGGTACAGCCAAGCGATGCCATTATTGTGGGCGTCTCCTTGTGCTGTAGTACTCAAGAGGCCTACTACATTCCTCTAAGCCATAATTATTTAATGGCTCAAGAGCAGCTCAAGCTAGATGATATTAAAAAGGTTCTCGGCCCAGTCTTTAATGACGAGAAGGTTAAGAAAGTTTCTTTTAACAGCAAAGAGGCACGTCTATGCCTATTCTTTAATGGCATAGAGGTAAAAGGCATAGGCGCTGACCCTATCATTATGTCTCATATTATCGACTCTTCTTTAAAGGCTGATCTAAGACTACTGAGCGAGCAGTACTTAAAATATACCCCGCTTGAGATTAATGATGTAAAAGACAAGAAGTCTGATGCGATTCAATCCTTAGACATCAGCACTTTTAAAGACTATGCCTGTCAGAATGCCCATATTACTTACCGTCTGTATGAAAAGCTCAAGGATGAAATTAATGAGCTAGCAGATGGTCCAAGACTTTGTGAGCTCGATTGCCAAGTAAATGAAGTTCTATATCTCATGGAGCGCTCAGGCGCTTACTTAGATAGTACCGAGCTTAATAATCAGTCACGTACTTTAAAATCAAGTCTGCATGTTTTAGAGAGGGACATCTATGACATTGCAGGCGAGACCTTTAACATCAATTCGCCAAAACAACTTGGCCGTATACTCTTTGAGAACTTAAGCATTCCTTATCCTCGTAAGTCCATTAAGATGGATAAAGATGGCAATCCTACCTACTCAACTGCAGATGATGTATTAAGCGACATTAGCTACGAGTTTGAAATTGTAGGCTTGATTCAGCGTTATCGTGCTTTAAGCAAGCTTATCTCAACCTATCTTGATAAGCTGCCTACCTATATCTCTAAGCGTACTGGCCGTATTCACACTGTCTTTAACCTTGCAGGAACTGTAACTGGTCGATTATCAAGCTCTGATCCTAACTTGCAAAATATCCCGTCCCGAGGCAAAGAGGGCAAGCAAATTCGTACTGCCTTCACCGCCCCGCAAGGTTATAAGCTTGTTTCTGCCGACTACTCACAAATTGAGTTAAGACTTATTGCCCACTTCTCAGATGATCCAGGTCTTATTCGTGCGTTTAATAGCAATCTGGATATTCACCGCTTCACTGCATCAGAGGTACTTGGCAAGAGTGTTGATGAAATCACCGATGATGAGCGTAGCCATGCAAAGGCCACCAACTTTGGTCTCATGTACGGTATGTCCTCTCACGGCTTAGCTAAGCAAACTGGTATGTCCTCTAAAGAGGCCAAGGCCTACATCGAGACTTACTTTACTCGTTATCCACGCATCAAGTCGCTGATGGAAAGCATCATTAGTGAGGCTAAAGAAACAGGTTACACCCCTACTCTCTCTGGCTTTAGAGTAATGATTCCGGGCATCAAGAGTACAGGCGTTGCTCTTAGAGCTGCTGAAAGAGCCGCTATCAATGCTCCTATGCAAGGTGGTGCTGCTGACATCATCAAAAAGGCCATGATCGAGGTACAAAAGTACATTGATACCTTAGAAAAGGATGCTGTGCGTTTAACCTTACAAGTGCATGATGAGCTACTCTTTGAAGTGCGAGAAGACTTTGTTAAGGACTTTACACAAAAGGTTACCTCCATTATGGAGAATGTTTATACCCTTAAAGTCCCGCTCAAGGTTGGCATCGGTGTTGGAGATACATGGGCTGAGGCTCACTAGAGCAATTAACAGTTTTGAAAAATATAGATAAATGTGTTAATATGCATTTATTATGAGCACATATAAGATTGGACAATTTGCTAAATTGGTACGCCGTACCCCAGCTACGATCCGACGTTGGGAGGCTGAAGGTAAAATCGCTAGTAAACGCCTGCCTTCTGGACATAGGTATTTTGA
>NZ_CABTML010000113.1:0-33319 GCF_902485895.1 uncultured Anaerobiospirillum sp.
ATGGATGCTTAGCTCAGTCTGGTTAGAGCATCTGCCTTACAAGCAGAGGGTCATAGGTTCGAGTCCTATAGCATCCACCAATTCAAAATCCCTATCGTGGGTCGTTAGCTCAGCTGGTAGAGCAGCGGACTCTTAATCCGTTGGTCGCGGGTTCGATCCCCTCACGACCCACCACGATGGATGCTTAGCTCAGTCTGGTTAGAGCATCTGCCTTACAAGCAGAGGGTCATAGGTTCGAGTCCTATAGCATCCACCATTACCTTAGAACCGCGAGGTTCTTTTTTTATCCCCTTATGTTGTATCTATGAAGCGGCATACACAAGCCACTCATAGCCATATTTTTCAACACCAATAGCCTCAAGATCCCCCCAGCTAAAGCCCAACCTAAATCTAAAGCTCAAGCCCAAGCTGACCGCCAAGGCCAAATTCTCTCATCTACCCAAGCAACTGCTTTATCTTCTTTTGCACCATTTGCAACAGCACTCCATTAGTCCCATCTGCTCGAGCGCATTTTAGGATAGTAAGTATGTACTCTTCTTGGATGTGGTATCGAACGAAGTAAAAATTAACAGCGATTACGAAGTTAGCGCTTAAGCACTTAGCGTTTAAGTAGAGATGCATGTGGCACTTCATAATTTGGGTAGTTATCTCAATGCATTGGCAGTTAGATCTTCTTGAGACTATATTGCTTTGGCAGAGCTATTCGTTCGGGAGTGTCATTGGGGGAGTTTGCTGTCATTTGTTAGTTGTCTGCAAACAAAAACGCCAGAGGCCAACACGGTAGTCGGCATCTGGCGTTTGTCTCTAACGTGGCAGCAAGCTAATAAAGCTATGATCCTTTATTTATCTAGTAAAGGATAGTAAGTTTGCTGCCGCGCTAGTGGGGGTAATTTGGTTTTGATTAGTTAGGCTTGTTAGCGTTAACAATCTTCATGGCTGAGCTAATTAAGCTACTCATGTCGCCCATGTTTGCTGGAACGATGAGAGTGTTGTTAGTCTTTGCCAGCTCATTAAATGCAGCGACATACTTCTCAGCAACCTGCAGGTTAACAGCAGTCATACCACCTTGTGCCTGAGTTGCTTCAGCAACCTTACGTAAAGCCTCAGCAGTTGCAGTTGCGATCGCGATGGTTGCTGCAGCCTGACCTTCAGCCATATTGATCTCAGCTTGCTTTTCACCTTCAGACTTAGCAATAGCAGCGAGCTTTTCACCGGTAGCTAAGTTGATTTGCTCTTGCTTACGACCTTCTGACTCAGCGATCAGAGCACGCTTCTCACGCTCTGCGGTGATCTGCTTTTGCATGGCCTGTAAAATAACTGCAGGTGGATTTAAGTCCTTAATCTCGTAACGCAGAACCTTAACACCCCAGTTTAAAGCCGCATCGTCAATGGCTGATACCACCTCAGCATTGATAAGATCACGCTCTTCAAAGGTCTTATCCATTTCCATACGACCGATCACGGAACGTAAGGTGGTCTGAGCTAACTGAGTAATAGCAATGATGTAGTTAGAAGTACCATAGCTAGCACGCATAGGATCAGTTACTTGGAAGAAGAGAACGCCGTCAACGCTTAACTGAGTGTTATCGCGAGTAATACATACCTGAGCAGGAGTATCGAGCGGAATTTCTTTTAAAGAATGGCGATAGGCTACATTATCTACAAAAGGAATGATGAAGTTCAGACCTGGGTTTAATACACGATTGAACTTACCTAAGCGCTCAACTACCCATGCACTTTGCTGAGGTACTACTTTAATACCACGATAGGCAAAGACCACAGCTAAGATCACGAAGAAGATTGCCAGGATCAGTCCCGGTGAAATTAATTCATCTAAATACATCAAAATTTCCTCACTTGTATATGCCTTGATGATTAGCTAAGCATATAGATGTTAAGTTTTGTTGTTCATACTAAGCTCGTGTGTGTGCTTAGTGACAATGACAAAATCTGTATGAGTCTTGCGACTATGCGACTAAGACTCTACAGTGCTTTTTTGGTCGGTGTTGTTTGCTACTTCCGCTCCAATATATTTACCTAGCACAATGCGTGAGCCATCGAGCTTTTCGATGGTGTAAATTCCAGGTTTTGCAATTGCATCAACAGCGTATGCAGTCCAATCAGCGCCACGATATTTAACCTTGGCACTGCCATCTTGAGCAATTGCATCGGCTTTAACAACCACACGTTGTCCCATATCAAGCTGATTATTTTGACGATCGTTTTTTGAGCGCAGTGATCTTCTTAAGTAGAAGCAGCCAATTGATGCAAGTATAGTTACGATGCCAGCTATGCTTGATTGAGTGGCAAAGTCGCTACCCATGAGACTTACTACACCACCAGCAGCAGCACCAATGGCCAGAGCGATGAGGTAGATAGTCATAATGTTGATTTCAATAATCAGGCAGCCTAAAGCTACAGCAAACCAGATCGCATATAGGTATTCAGTCATAAATAACTCCAGTTCCACTCTTATGTAAGAATGATGCTAACCTCATTTTTTGTTCTTCGCGCGATTGACTATCATGCTAACGAATGGGCCGATCATAAGAAACAAGAACATCAACATGATTTCTTGTGGTTCTAACTCTGAAAAGACCGCAATAAAGAACATGAATAAGCCAAAAATGATGAATGGTACGGCCTTATTAGCTTTCTTATTAGAACTTGTGCCGCTTTGAGATTGTTTTTGATTAGTGGCAGTGCCGTTTGCACGAGAATTTGAGTAGTTGTAGTTTTCTCCACGGCTTTGCGATCTTTGCTTGCTACCATTGTTAGATTTACGATAAGCAAAACTCTGAAGATCTTTAGCTTCTTGTTTGATTCTTGTTGCTGAATTCTTGCGCTCATTTAAGATCTGATTAGCCATGAGACGATCTTGAGCATGGGAACTCCTTTGAAAATCTTGTACGGAGTGGGCTTCATCTTTGATCTTGCGAGCTTCAGTCTCATTTTCGTGGCGCAAAGCCTTGAGCTTGTTTTGCTGATCGATACGGATCTTGTTAATTGAGCTCTCAGATGTAGAGAAGACTTCACTAAGATCGCCGCTCTTTAGTCTTTGCTTAAGCTGCATAGCTGTAGGAGAACTAGCGATAAGCTCTTCTACATACTTAATGAAATCGCCATTTTCTGGCTCTCTGTTTTGATTAAGTCGCATACTTAAAGCCCGTAATAATGCTTTGATTCCATGAACTCTCATAGTATAGGGTATGGAACTTAGGAAAAACACATAAAATGCATCAAAAGCGGTGGGTGGATCATAAAGCTAAGAGATGGCTACGATCTTAGATTGTGCGATCTTATATTAAAGGTGTGAAGATACAATTTTGGGGTGTCATTAAGAAACGCTTTTCTTATTTGCGTACAAATACATGATAAATGAATGTACATGCGGCGTTTGTGCTATTTTGGGGCATTTTTCTTATTTTGTGACAAAGTCAGATGTGTGCTAGCAATAACAACTTTATAGGCAAAAGTGTGAGGCAGGTGCTTGCAAAGATGGAAAATTTTTACTAACAAACTTCATCATCATCAAAGGCTTTTTGATATAATCTGCCAAATTTTAGTTAAGGAGGCATTATGCTGCGCATCGTTGAGGAAGCTCTCACCTTTGATGATTTGTTGTTGGTTCCTGCACATTCTACAGTGCTACCTAATACTGCAGATTTGACTACTTACCTGACTGCAAATATCAAGATCAATATCCCAATGATCTCTTCAGCAATGGATACTGTAACTGAGTCTGGTCTTGCCATTGCTCTTGCTCAGGAAGGTGGTGTTGGCTTCATTCATAAGAATATGCCTATCGAGCGTCAGGCTGAAGAAGTGCTCAAGGTAAAGCGCTTTGAAAGCGGTATGGTAACTAAGCCAGTTACTGTTAATCCTGAAGCTACTTTAGCTGATGTGCGCCACTTAACTGCTAAGCACGGCTTTGCAGGTTTCCCTGTAGTAGATGAGTCAGAGAACTTACTTGGCATCATCACTGGTCGTGACGTACGCTTCTTAAATGACTTAACCATGAAGGTTAAGGACATCATGACTCCAAAGGAGCGTTTAGTTACCGTGCGTGAGAACACTTCTCGTGAAGTTGTTATCGAGCTCATGCAGAAGAATCGTATCGAGAAAGTATTAGTTGTTGACGATGCTTTCCGCTTAAAGGGCATGATCACCGTTAAGGACTTCAATAAGGCTGCTAACAAGCCAAACGCTTGTAAGGATGCTTTAGGTCGTCTGCGTGTTGGTGCAGCTATCGGTGCTGGCGCTGGCAATGAAGATCGTGCTCGTGCCTTAGTTGAGGCCGGTGTTGACGTGCTCTTAGTAGACTCATCCCACGGTCACTCACAGGGCGTTTTAGATCGTATTGCTTACTTACGTAAGACCTACCCTGAGTTACCAATCATTGGTGGTAACGTTGCTACTGCAGAAGGTGCTATTGCTTTAGCTGAGGCTGGTGTTAGCGCTGTAAAGGTAGGTATTGGCCCTGGCTCTATTTGTACCACTCGTATGGTTACTGGCTGTGGTGTTCCTCAGATGACTGCTATTTCTAATGCAGTTGAGGCCATGAAGGGTTCTGATATTAAGGTTATTGCTGACGGTGGTATCCGTTACTCTGGCGATATTGCTAAGGCTTTAGCAGCTGGTGCAAACTGCGTCATGGTTGGTTCTATGTTCGCAGGTACCGAAGAGGCTCCAGGTGAGATTGAAATTTACCAGGGTCGTTCCTTCAAGTCCTACCGTGGCATGGGCTCATTAGCCGCTATGTCCAAGGGTTCTGCTGACCGTTACTTCCAGACTGATAACGCTGCTGATAAGCTCGTTCCAGAGGGTATTGAGGGTCGTGTTGCATATAAGGGTGCTTTACGTGGCATCATTCACCAGCAGATGGGTGGCTTACGTTCAGCCATGGGTCTGACTGGTTGCGGCACTATCGATGAGTTACGTACTAAGGCTCAGTTTGTTCGTATCACCGGTGCAGGTATTCGTGAGTCACACGTTCACGATGTAACCATCACCAAGGAAGCTCCAAACTATCAGAGCCACTAAGAGGGTCGCTCCCTGCAGGTTGATCCCCTTTTATCCAACCTGTTAATAGCATCTAAGGCCCCACAAGTTAACTTGCGGGGCTTTGACGTTTTTGTAACAGCATAAGTTGCAGCGTCAATTTAAAGATTTTGCAATCAGCAATTCGACAAGATTTGATTAAACTTAAATGAGCTGAAAGTGCCATGCACTATCCTAATGTGCCCCGCACTTTCATGTATGAGCACTGTTATTTCTCTAGCTCATACTTAGTTGCTCAATGAGCACTGAAATTTAAGTTTGTTTAGATAACTAATTGTTGTTGGTGATTGCTCTAGCTTACTTGATTGGCTCTTAGCCTCTCACTCGTGTTTTTGTTCAGGTAGTCGTTTCATGGCCAATATTCATTCAGAAAAGATCCTGATCCTTGATTTTGGATCACAAGTTACGCAGTTGATCGCTCGTCGTGTTAGAGAGATCGGCGTTTACTGCGAGATCTATCCTTTTGATGCCGACGTTCAGCTCATGAAAGAGTTTGCACCTCAAGGCATTATCTTATCAGGTAGCCCTGAGTCTACTACTGAGGAAGGCTCTCCACGTGCTCCTGAGTGGGTCTTTGAAGCTGGCGTACCTGTATTAGGTATTTGCTACGGTCTGCAGACCATGTCAGTTCAGCTTGGCGGTAAGGTTGAGGGTTCTGACAAGCGTGAGTACGGCTATGCTGCTATGTCAGTAGTTGGCTCCTGCCCACTGTTTGACGGTTTAACCGATCACGAAGGTGAGAGCAAGTTAGATGTGTGGATGAGCCACGGCGATAAGGTTACTGCAATTCCTGAGGGCTTTATCACTGTTGGTTCTACCGACACTTGCCCTTTTGCTGCTGTATATAATCCAGCTCGTCAGTTCTTTGGTGTACAGTTCCACCCTGAGGTAACTCACTCTAAGCAAGGTGGTGAGTTCTTACGTCGTTTTGTAATCGATGTATGTAAGTTAAATGGCCTGTGGTCTCCAAGTGCCATTATCGATGATGCTGTTGCTCGTATTCGTGAGCAGGTTGGTTCATCTAAGGTACTCTTAGGCCTCTCAGGCGGTGTTGACTCATCAGTTACTGCTCTGCTGCTGCACAAGGCCATTGGCGATCAATTAGTTTGCGTATTCGTAGACAACGGTCTGCTGCGCTTAAACGAAGGGCAGCAAGTTAAGGAGATGTTCTCAGGCTTAGGTCTGAACATTGTCTATGCTGATGCATCTGATCGCTTCTTAAATGCACTATCTGGTATTAGCGATCCTGAGGCTAAGCGTAAGGCTATTGGCCACACCTTCATCGACGTATTTGCCGATGAAGCCCGTAAGCTTGATGGCGTTGACTTCTTAGCTCAAGGTACCATTTACCCTGACGTAGTTGAGTCAGCTAAGACTAAGAGCGGCAAGGCACACGTAATTAAGTCTCACCACAATGTTGGTGGTCTGCCTGATGATCTCAAGTTCAAGTTAGTTGAGCCTCTGCGTGAGCTCTTTAAAGATGAAGTTCGTCGTATAGGTGTTGAGCTTGGTCTGCCAGTTAAGATGGTACAGCGCCATCCATTCCCAGGCCCAGGTCTTGGCGTACGTGTACTTGGCGAGGTTAAGAAAGAGTATCTTGATCTCTTACGTAAGGCTGATGCTATCTTTATGGAGGAGCTCAATGAGAGCGGTTGGTACGATCAAGTAAGCCAGGCTTTCACTGTGTTCTTACCAGTACGTTCTGTTGGCGTTATGGGTGATGGTCGCCGTTATGACTACGTAGTATGCCTGCGTGCTGTTAAGACTATTGATTTCATGACTGCTAAGTGGGCAGAGCTGCCATACGATCTCTTAGGCCGCATCTCCAACCGTATCATCAATGAGGTTAACGGCATTTCCCGCGTCTGCTACGACGTTTCTGGCAAGCCACCAGCAACTATTGAGTGGGAATAATCTAAACGCCACACCTTTAGCCATTTAATGAATACGCACCAGAACTAAAGTCTGCAGCTACGCATCTAGCTGCAGCCGCGCATCTAGTTGCTGCAGCAGCATGCAATAGTGCACATACGTTGCGTATGATTTCAAAAATACCTTACTGCCTCTTGGGGTGGTAGGGTATTTTTTTGTCCAAACAAAAATGAGCCGCAGCTCCTTGTTCACAAGCTTACGTATTTATACATTCCTTGTTAATGTCCAAAGCAAAGATGCATCAATGGTGCATGCTTTATAAAAGCATTGCTACTTTGCAAATTGTTTGAATGTCTATCACACAATTATGAAGGCATTGCTTATGAGTTTTGAGATCCTTTTATACTCTAAATTGCGCACAAGCCCTCGTTGACCATCAGGTATGGCCAAGAATAACTGGCTAATGCCCATCAGGTATGGCCAAGAATAACAGGCTAATGCCCATCAGGACTAGAGAATTTAAAGCACTTCAGAGGATCGCAGCCATGGACTTATTAGATCAGTGCAAAAAACTCAATGCAGAAGGTGAGTACAAAAAGCTCATTGAACTTGTTGACAGCGTTGATGAAAACGAGCGTTCTGCTGAGGTGATAAGCGAGCTTGCAAAGGCTTATTTATCGATTGGTGATTCAGATCATTTGGAGCCTTGTCGCATAGCTCTTGAGCTTCTCGAGCCATTGGAAGATGAACTTGGTGAAGATCACTTTTGGAATTATCGTATTGCCACAGCTTATTACAACCTTGACCAAGAAGGTCGAGCTCTGAGCTACTACGAGCGTGCGCTCGATGCTTTACCTGGTGATGAAGATACTCTAGAAAATATTGAGGAGTGTCGTAAGATTCTCGCGCTGCCAAGGTTTAAAGCCGACTTCAGAAAAAGAACTAAGCAAGCTTGGGATGCCTTTATAAAGGTAGAGGCTAATTTAAGAGAGATCATGGATAGCCAAGATCAGCGTGAACGCGCTGTAGAGTTTGTACAGATGTGTTCAAAAGCCTTAAAGATTGCTATTAGCGAGGCATCTTTTGAGCTTGGCAAGAGAAATGATAAGTATGAGCTGTGCCTAAGCGCTGATGGTAGCTTAACCTCACTCTTCCCGCTTGTCTATTTTGCAAAGCATGCACCAAAGTCTGTGCTTGAGCATTGGTCGATTGTGGTAGGTCGTAATCCTAGTCCTAATTGTCAAATGGTCTCAGGCGATATCTCTATTACAGCAGACGATGTGCACATCAAGGTAAATCAAGCTGACAACAATCAGCTTTTGTTAGACCTCTACTGCCCAAAGCTTAAAGAGATTTTTGAGTCCGATGAGGCTAAGGTGTGGTGGGCGTTGTCCGTGCTTATTCACCAAACTATAGGCGAGATAAATGCAATTTCTTATGTCTCTGGCTTGAATGTTCTTAACGAGCCATTAGATGATTATCAAAAGCTCTCTGATCTTCCAAACATCATGAATGATCTTGGCTTGAAAGTATGGACAGATGCTGCTGAGTGTCTTGAAAATCGATACTGTGCTTATCAGATCGAGCCTAAACAAGAAGCTGATGGAGTGTTACGCTCAGATGTCTTTATCGGATCGACTCTTTTGCCTGATCTAATTGATGAATACAACGATGATGAAAGCGATTGTATGGATGAATACCAACAAGATGGTATTGTCCCTGGATTCATTGCATTCCCAATTGATGGCTTTGAAGGTGAGAATCGTGCTGAGGAGATCTTGCAATTCCGCCATGAGCTGCAGTCTTATATAGAAGAGAATGCTTCTTTAGATGCCGTGACCTTTATCGGTGGTGCTACTGGTATTTCAAATGGCTATATCGACTTCATCGCATGGGATCTTCCTGAGGTTTTAGATGCTGCTTCAGACTTCTTTAGTAAAAGTGAGCTGCCATGGGCTACTTTCCATACTTTCCGTCGCGATGTAGAGAGTATTGGGCTCTGGGAGGAACTCAGTGAGGCTGCTGTAAATGCTGAGACTAATTCACTCTTATCCGTTGCGGATATTGCTACTTTAGAGTCATATGTCGATGATTCAAGTGGCTATTTTGGCAAGATGCTGAGCTATTTAGAGGACTTTGTTGAGAAGGGCTTAGAAGAGAAGAAATTTACTAAGCGCCAAGCACAACAAGATCTGCAGCTTGCTCTGTGGTATGGCCTTGCGTGCATCAACATGGGCGAGTACCGTTACTATTATCAAGGAGTGGAGTGGATGAAGTACTCTGAGCGAAATGCTTCTGGTTGTGGCACATGGTACTACCGCTATTCTTGTGCACTCATGCACTGCGGTCGTTTAGAGGATGCCCTTGCTTATGCTGAAAAGGGTGCTGAGCAAGAGAGCGATTATCCATGGGTCTGGCTGCAAGTTGGTAAGCTGCGTAGTCACTTTGGCAATAAGGAAGGTGCACTTGAGGCTGTAGCACATGGTCTTGAGCTGGTTCCAGGCGATCACGAGTTTATTACCTTAAAACGTGAAATTGAGTCTGGCGCTACTCTTGAGCAGATGCTCTATCACTGGATTAATGCTGAAGACGATTATAAATTGCTCGATGGCCTAGATGAACGCGCTGATGCAAAGCTGCGCGCTATTTCTTGTGTCAGGTTAGATCCACAAGGTTTAGAGCGTTTCTTTGAGATCTTTGGACCTAAGAGTGATGAGTATGTTGCTAACTCACCGTTCACCAAATTCCCTGTGACGGTTGGGGATAAATCTGTAGATCTCATCTTCCAGATGAATGAGTCTGGCATGTCTAAGCTCAAGGCTGATTGGCTTAAAGAGCTTAAGAGCAGCATTGACTCAGGCAAATGGCTATCTAGAGATTGCTCTAATGGCAAGAAGGGTATGCTTAACGCTGTGATGATTGGCCTTGATTACACCATCACTTTAGTCTATGGATTTGAAGATGGTTCAGGCTTTTTTAGAGTCATAGTTGATACTGACGGGTCAGAAGAAGAGAATATACTTTGGTGTCAGGATGGCGGCGCTCCAGAGATCTATTCAGAAGATGAGATGAAGGCTGTTGAAGCTCACATTGAAAAGTACTTTGGTCCTATTGACAATGTGCTCCATGAGATCGTGTCACCTGATATCCATGTGGATATCTGTTTAATCAAGCCAACTGAAGAGCGCGATTACTACACTTTAGTCACTATGGGTATGGGTGCTCACAAGATGGATGTACCTGAAGAGTCTGCTGAATATAAGCTTGAGCGTGCCGAGTTGGTGATTGCTCTGCCAAAGGATTGGAAGCTTGATAACGACTCTATCCATGATGAGAATTGGTATTGGCCGCTGCGTTTATTAAAGGCATTAGCAAGACTGCCAATTGTTAGCGAGTGTTGGCTTGGCAATGGTCACACCATCGATCATGAAGATCCATATGCTCCATGTACTCAGCTAAACGGCTGCATGCTCGTAGCTCCTCAAGATACTGATGGTGATGCTGCGTGTATGAATTTGCCAAATGGTGATGATGTTAACTTCTACCAAGTTATCCCACTCTACCAAGAAGAGATGGAGTACAAAATCGAGCATGGTGTCAAAGCATTAATCGACAAGATGGCCAAAGTAAGCTTTGTGGTCAAAAACAATCGCCGTTGCTGCATCGACTCATCGGATGATTCCATCAGCTATTAAGCTAAAAACAACCACCAACCACCCCTGGCTAGCCCATTAAAAAAGCCCCACAACTAAGATAGGCTAGCCGCAAATTTGTATTGTCTATACTTACCATTGGAAAAAAAATTCAATGTGAAGAATAGCTATACATAGTAAAATTATACTGTACAGTCTTCATATTCTAGGATGACTGCCATCAATAAGGTAAATACAGTATTGACGGTGGTTATTTAGATTATGCTTTAGGTTTTTTAATCATTGGAGGGCTTATGTATGTAGATCCAGAGACTGGTCGCAGTCTTCTCGGCTTCTGGAATGAAGAGGAGAAAAGATGGGTTCAGGATTTTGCAGGTTTTGTTAATATCAAAATGCTCGCCAATGCATTCCGTGAGCGTTTAGAGAAAAATCCTGAATCTGTAGGTACGCCGATTCCGGTTGACAGCTTAACAGATGAACAAAAGGCTGTAATGGAGGCAGATCGTGCATACGCTAGAGAACACGAGTATGAAAACGACACTGAGCTAGCGATGCTAGAGATTGAGGCTAGGGCACGAGAATTAAACGAGGCCTCCCAAAAGTCATAATCTATTTTGATGTAATTAACAATTCCAACTAAAAACTATAAGGGCATCATTTTATGATGCCTTTTTGATACACAATGAATACTAAGTTGTTACATTAGTAATGTGTATACGGTTAAGAGATAGGAGCACCGAATGACGGGATTAACTATGAATAATGACACACTCTCTGCCAAGAGTAACAAGGGCAAAGATTCACCTCAGTTTTGTTTTGCTTTTTTTGACGATTTGCTTGAGGCGATTGACTCTCATAATCTTCAAATGAGTGATATCAAAGTTTTATTGAAGTACGCTTCGGACATGGAGTATGGAAATGAAATTAAAGTCACTCAAGATGAGGTTGCAAGGGATTTAAATCTTTCAAAGCAAGCAGTTTGCACTGCATTTAAGAATCTTGAAGATGCAGGTTTCTTTATCAAAACAGATGATTCTAAGCTTTTCATGAATTGGAATCTCTTAGATAAAGGAAACTCAGCTCTGCATAGAAGAGGGCTACAAGACAGTCAAAAGGCAAATGCAGAGTCACTATGTGACAAGCAAATTAATGAAATCAAAACTCTCATCAATGACGCAACTATTAATTTAGACGAGCGTACTAAGTTATTGCTCGAACTTATTAATAAGGGAAATCTAGAGCTTGAAGCTAAACTAATCGCCTATGAGGCCTATCAGTTATTGACTTACAAGAAAGGTGACGCAGCTGACTTTATTGAAGAGGAAAGCTTAGAGTACTAATTTCAATTAATGCTCATGTTTTCAAACGTGAGTTTCATGAATATGGTGAAATTCACGTCTAAATTAATGCTCTCAGGCATTTCGCTCATTGATGATCCCTCATGGCGGTGGACCGTAGTGCAAAGGACGATAGGCGCACAGTTCATGTACCAATGCTTTTTGCAAAGCAAGGCTAACGATTGGTCTAAGTTCGTAACTATCAGTTCGATTGAGGTTGAGAACTATGCTTGAGAAGTATCTACTAAGGCTAAGGAAAGTCGCTTTTTACCTCGTTTGTGGATTATTACTAACATTCATGGTGATGGGCGGTATTCCTACTGGCTGGATTTATGACTTATGGGTAGGGGAAGGCACTAAGATTGGTCAAAAGCCAAGTCCTGATGTGGTATTGGTTGAGAGCAAAGAGCAGGTCTTATCTTTCTTAAACAAAGACATTGCAGTTACCGCAGAGGGAGATAATCTTATTTTGTGCCCCTTGATGCGACTTAGAGATACTTCTGAAGAGGGTGAGCACAACTTAACTGCAAAGAATAAGAAAAAAATCTACATTGAGAAGTATCGAAGACTTAGCTATCCAGTTTCATTGAAAGAAAAAGCAGTCAATATGCTGGCCTTTTCTGGCTCATACAATTCCTACTATTTGCTGCAGCTAAAAGACGGCTCTTATCTTGGCGTTTATTTTGATGACTATTTAACCTTCCTGATGTGGGTTAATGGCAAAATACGCCTTCCAACAGGCCGTATTCGCTATACCGAATCAAGTGAGAGAGGCATGCTTAGTCGTATGCATCATCGCTATGGCTTCGATGTGAATGATATCTTGCTGTTAGATATGTATCGTCATGACAAGATCCCTGGGATTTTAGATAAGATCATGCGCTTTGTTGTGGCTATATTGATTGCTATCTTTGTGCTGCAATACAGGAGCTCCAAGAAAAAGCGCAAAAACAGCCTCGAGCATGAACAACCACTAAAATGATCGCTGCGTAGGCACTGCCAAGAGTAAAACCTCCCAATGCTCACATGGCAGCGTCTAAACATCCTCAGCTAAGGAGAGCATGCTTGCGACTGAAATGTATGCATAAATTGGATGCACGCTATCGCCTAAACTTCCACAGCTAAGCAGAGCCAGCTTGCGCCTGAGCGTCCGCAGCAATGGGATATGAAAAGCGCTGTATCTTCTTTGCTTGGGGCTAGGGTAAAAACTCGATATCTTGGCTAAAAGAGCCTTTGTTTTCGCATACTTTAGCAATGTATCAATGTCAGTGATACAATCGTACAAAGTTTTGGTCATGTTGGTGTCATATGAGTTTGCAAAGTGTTCTAGCAGCTATTGAAAATGCTGATTACGAGTTACAGGCAGATCCTATTTTGAAGTGGGCAGGTGGTAAAAGACAGATGCTACCAGTGCTACTTCCTAAAGTACCAAAGAAGTATGGTCGCTACATCGAACCTTTTTTCGGTGGTGGCGCAATGTTCTTTGCCATGCAGCCAGAGAACGCCATTATTGCTGACCTCAACCCAGAGCTCATCAATATGTATGAGCAAGTTGCCTGGCATCTTGAAGAGGTGATTGAGCATTTAAGTAAGTATGAAAACACTAAAGAGGTGTTTTACGAGGTGCGTGCTCAAGACTGGCGAGAGTTGCCAGAGGCTGCTGCAGCTGCACGTATGATCTATCTAAATCGTACTTGCTTTAATGGTCTGTACCGCGTCAACAAAAAAGGCCAATTTAATACCTCATACGGTAATTACAAAAATCCAAACTACTGCAATATTGGCAGACTAGCAGTAGCATCAAATGCTTTGCAAAAAGCCACCATTGTGTGTGACTCATATCAGAACGTTCTGTCTAAATATGCCAAGAAAGGCGACTTTATCTTTCTTGATCCACCGTATTTGCCGATTTCTGAAAATGCCAACTTCAAGCGCTATACCCAAGAAGTATTTAGCGATGAAGAGCATATACGCTTAGCCGAAGTAGTCAAAGAGCTCTACGATAAAGGCTGCTATGTGCTTTTGACTAACTCCAATCATGATCTCGTGCATGAGTTGTACAAAGACTACAAGATCGAAGTGATCCCGACACGACGTTTGGTGTCATGCCGCGCATCTACACGCACGGGCGAAGATATTTTAGTTACAGCCTCTAAAACTAGTAGACGTTAATCTTTTTACGGCTCAAATTAATGCATATATGAGCGCGTACATATCTTAAGTACTTACAGCCATTCAGCATACAGTGCTTAATAGCTTTAAGCATGGCATGTGTACAGCTTGATCGTTCATGATATTGCATGGGTGCTGCTTGATCGTTCAAAGCATTGCATAGGGACTGTTTGATAGTTCCAAGCATCGCATGGCTACAGCTTGATCGTTCAAGGCATTACATGTGCGCAGCTCAAAATAGTTGCTTAAGGTGAGATTGAATATCCTTTCTTAAGGCATTCATGCTTTCAGATCGTGTTAATGTCTGATGTATTTGGCTGTAAAGTATCATGGCTAATGTGTTTTAGGCAATTTATCAGATCTTTGGAGTCGTTATGGACTTTGAAATTGATGAGAAAGGTGTGCTGCATGCATATCATGGCAAAGCTAAGCATGTAGTAATACCTGATGGAGTTTGCTACATACAAACTAGCGGAGTGTTTGATAAGAACTCGATCATTGAGTCCATATTTTTGCCTAAAAGCTTTGTAGGCTACATAGAGAATCGACCTGAGGCTGATTACTTCGAGTACGAAGGAAGTGATGGTAAGCTCCATTTAAAACAGGTGGATTGTAGTACCTGGGGTACCAACCTTAACCCAAAATCTACTCGTAAGTTTCGTAACGATGATCTGCCTTATCTTAAGTCTTATGAGGTGGATCCTAATAATAAGCGCTTTGCATGCCGTGACGGAGTGCTGTATAACAAAAACTTCACTAAGATCGTCGATTGCCCACGGAAGTATTCTAAAAGGCTCGTGTTCGACGAATCCCTTCAACAAATTGATCGCGAAGCTTTTGGAGCTCGTACTGATTTACTTGAGCTTGAGTATACAGGTGAACTAGCTAACGATTTTCTGATTAAACTGCTTGCAGATAAATTTGTCTGTGTAGTTAAATTCTACGCCTTAAACCTTTTAGATATCGTGCGTGGTCAACGCGGTAACGACGGTGGAATGGATGGCGTGGTGTTCATTTGGCCTAAAGTGAGTGTTGATCATCTACTGCCGTATCATTTAAGGCGCATAGCAATGGGCATGTGCTATGAAAAAGACTTATTTAGAAAGCCGTATGTCAATTTCTATGAGGAATGCATGCGCGAGTATGAAGAAGATCTTTTAAGAGCTAGCAAATCTTATGGGCTGACTGCTATAGCTGATTATTATGAGACACTCTGGCAGAAGTGGAACTTAAGAAAGTTAATCGCCTACAACGGCGGGATTAATGAGCACGTAATTCAAAACTGCGTTCTGCATGGCTCATTAAATGAACTCAAGTTCGTGCTCGATCAAGTAAAAGGCTATTACCTAGTATCTGATGTACTGTTCTTGGCTTTGCGCTACGCAGGCTTCAATAAAGTTAAGTGCATCTTAGAGCATGATGGCTATAGTGGAGTGATTGGACCTAAGGGTGATGGCTTGGGTTTTAGAGGGGCTATTAAGATAGGTTTAATGGTCTTCTCCCCTCTATTTAAGCCTTTTCCTTTTATGATGTATGGTCAGTATCATCTCTACTCATATTTGGGCTTAGGTAAAAATGGTGAGTTTCATAGTGCTCAGGTTGTAAGCGAACAACAGCGTATCAGGATTTTAAAGTATTGCATCAAGCATAACTATATTGTTCCAGATCTGCTCTCTTACTTATGCTTTAGCGCATACATTGTTGGCGCACATGAGATCGCCGCTTTTCTCACCGAAAAAGGCTATAGTCCTAATGTATTTATTGCAGCAGTAAAAGGCCAGAAAGATTATGAGTCATATCTCAATGAGTGCATCAAGTGGGCTGCATACAATAATCGTGAAGGACTCATTGAGTTATTAGATCTTTTAGAGGCTGAAGATCATAAGCTAGTTTGGCAAAAGTTCTTTGATCACGACTTACTTAAACAAGATGCGTCTATAACCGAGCTTCTAATTAAGCATGTCAGAATCACTCGTCAATTTATTCGCCCACTAGTTCTGCTCATGATTGAAGAGAATAACGTGCAGATCATGGGGGCGATCTTAAAAGCAGGCGGCATCAAGACCAAGAGTGATTTAGATGAGTATTTGCAAATCAGTAGTCATATGCAGCGTCACGAGATCACCACTTTAATCCTTGATTATCAAGAATCTAAGCGCAATAAGAGCAAGTCCAAAAAATCATCTTTGCAGCTGTAATTTTCTAATTTGTAAGCTTTGTTAACTAGCATCTAGCAGTATTACTTAGGACAAACATGAACACAAGCAAGAACTCTAATAGCCCAAAATTAAAGACAAGTCTTGATGCAGGCACATTAACTCAAAATTTGTCTGTTGATGCACTTAAAAGGCTAACTAAGCATGAGGCAGTAGCCTTGTTGGAAAATAGAGTTTGCTTTGGTAGCGTAGATGAAGTCAAAACAGTGCTGGAACATTGTCACGGCAAGTTATTCTTTACAGCCAGAGCGCTTGCATTAGCTTGTCGTTATGGAGGTTTGGAAAAGGTTAAGATACTAGTTGAAGATGGCGGCTGTGACTTTTTCTTTAAGCTCTCAAGACAGGATTACCGCTATTACGACATAAGTTTTGATCTCGGGGATTACAAAATTGAGGCCGATTTTAAGCTGTTTTTAGTGCTTGATTGGCTTAGAGAGCATTATGTTGGCTATTGCGGACACTTAGATTCATTCGGCAACACAGAAGTTTCAGGTTGCACGGTACTTCCGCAGTCTGAGCGTGTTGAGATCATCAAGTTTCTATTTGAAGATGAAGGTATTCTTGATTTAGAAGAGTGTAATGATTTGTTCACACATGCCATAGTATTTGAGAGCTTTCAGATTGCTGCAGAGCTTAAGAAGATGGGGGCATCTTTTTCCTACCCTAGCAGTTCTGTTTTGTATGATGATGATGAACCGTATTCAGCACATATGCGAGAGATCATTTTCATGGAAAATACTAACGCTGCTCTAGAACTTGCAAAGTATGCAATTCTTGTGGGAAAGCGTTTATTAATCACATCAGATGATTTAGTTGAGGGCTTTTATAACAAGCCTCAAGACTTAGCTAAATTACTTGAGGTCTCAGATATTACGTATGATGCACTTGAGGGCTTGGCTGATTATGCAATTAGCAGTGACTCATGTGACATGCTAACAGCTATTCTAGAGTCAGGGCATTTAGATAACGAAGAAATAATAGAGCTCATTATAAAAATTACCCAAGAGCATAGCAAACCTGAGATAACAGCAAAGCTCCTTGATTACAAGAATTCTCATGCCGATGAGATAAAGAACCATAAATTCGACATTTAGCAGGACCCCTGCTGTAAATCATAGATCTTACTTTCATTTTGGTTAGCATTAGTAGTGCTCTAAGAGTCGCAGAGTGCTTAAGGCTTAACTCTTACTCTGGCGTTGAGCCTCTTATTGCATATTGTTTTAGTAAGGATATTTTATGGGCTTTCAGGTTGAACAAGATGGGGCTGTCAAAGGCAAAATCGATAGTGAATTAGATGCCATAATTCCTGAGGGAGCCATATATGTGGATCGTACATTGCGTTATCCCTTTGGCGACTCACAAGTTAGATCTTTGTATCTGCCTAAAAGCTTTCTAGGCTATATTGCTGGGCCTTATGAGGATGCTGATTTTGTCTATAATCCTGAAAGCAAGAGTGTATCTTTAATAGCAGACAATGCCTTAAAGTTACCAATTAAGGATAAAGGCATTATTAGCATGCGATATATGTGTCAGGTACACTTTAATGGCCTTGAAAGCTTTATAGTGCATGAAGATAATCCTGTATATGCCACATATAACGGACTGTTGTATACCAAAGATTACTCATGTTTGCTCATGTGTCCTGAAAACATTGAAGGTGAGCTTGTTTTGCATGGGAACACAACAAAGATAGCACCACAGGCTTTTTACAACTGCCAAAAAATAAGCTCAGTGGTTTTGCCTCACAAATTCACTAGTTTTTCTGATGAGCGTTTCGATGGATATTTTCGAAATATGAGTGAGCCCTTCACGATTATTGGGGGTAATGTTCGTGAACTAAAAGAGTTTGGATCCCAAGCGATGTGTAATAAGTACTCTGCTTTAGTTTATGCCACTCTTGTTTTTCCTCAAATAGATTTGTCCTCAGTCAACAAGTTCTACAAGCTCCGTCTGGCCATTGGGTACTGTTCACATCAGTATCTGTATTCAAAAGAAATGTCTAAAAAATACGAGCGCTTTTTAAGTAATAATCGCTCTGAGATCTTATCTTTAGCTCACAAGCTCAATGCTAAAGAGACTATTGCGTACTATGACGAGCAAGATGGAAAAAAAGATAAAGGCACTCCACTGGTAAAGAGTACTGAGAGTACTAAGAGTAAGCTAAAAAAACTCTCTCCGAGAAAAGCCACTAGCTTATTAGAGGAGTCGGTGTGCTTTGGTACTCTTGAAGATGTAGATGATGTGCTTAAATCTCAAAAGCAATTTACTTATACTGCACGCGCATTAGGACTTGCTGGTAGATATGGTTCTTTAGATAAGGTTAAGCTACTTGTGCAAGCTGGATGTCGCTTTGACTATGATGATGTAAAGCCGGTGAACAATACTTATTTTGGCAACTGGATCATCAATAATGATATTAGTTATCGCATTCTTGCTAATCAAGTATTGCTGATCGTTGCAGATAAGTTTAGAAAGCCTATTGTTGGCGAGGGCTTGCAATTACGTCTCGATAGAAATGGCTGTCTTGCTAAAGCCAAGGTACTGCCAGCTAAAGAAAGAATTGAGATCATTGCCTATCTTTGCAAGCAAGGTCTGATTAACAAGCAAGATCGTGATGCGCTGTATTTTCATGCTTTGGTATTTGCTGAATTTGAGATCGCTGATTACCTCTTAAAGCACGGAGCTTCTCTTAAGCCATATAGTGACTTTTTCAATACCTTATCGCGTGGTTGGTGGCGTTTAGCTGTTCTCGATATCATTTTTACCGAAATCCCTGAGGCAGCACCGGCTATGGCTGAGGCAGCTTTAAAAGATGGCTTTGAGCTGGTAATAACCAACATAATTGATTTGGAAGAATTTATAGAGAATCCTGAGTTACTAAAGAAGCTGTTTACTTACGCGAAGATGCAGTCTAGTACCTTTAGCTCTATGGTCAAGAGCATCATTGCCAACAATCAATGCGCTGCAATGCAGGCGCTCCTTGATATTGGTCGCATTAAGAAAGGCATGCCGCTAAATATGTACATACAAGAGGCTGTAGATCTTGGTGCTAGTGAGATGGTTGCCATGTTACTTAACTTCAAAGAAAAGCAAGGTACTAACGCAAAGAAAAAGGGTAAATCAGGACTTTATCTCTAGCAAAAGCGTACTGGCTCATCATGCAAAGATGAGTATAGCTGTTGGTGCGCACTTGTTGAAAATGCCTTATATATCAGGATTAATAAAAATAGTCCCAGTTTTCACGCACGCAACTTTTTCTGTCATACAATGACAAGCCACTAGGCAAGATACAAGCTACTTGCCATGCCCAGGGTATTGGTTTAGCCAGGTGCTAGTGCTATGCCCAAGGTATGGGGTTAGCCAGGTGCTAGTGCTATGCCCAGGGTATTTGTTTATCCAGGTGCTAGTGCTATGCCCGAGGTATTGGTTTAGCAAGGTGCTAGTTGCCATTCCCTAGGTATTGGTTTAACCAGGTGCTAGTGCTATGCCCAATATATTGGTTTAGCCAGGAGGCTTGTCATGTGCTATGGCAGTAGTTTGTCATGGCGCGTTGTCGTGCTTGCCGTATGGATCGCAGATCTTTGATAAAGAGATTTTGTGTATAGCCTGCTTTTGATAGGCTAGAACGCTTGCGATTTGTTTTCTATAAGTTGATTAATCCCACGTGCTTATCAACAACTCATTAAGATCATTCTAAAAATTAGCTAAGTTTTCTGATCTATGATGAGTCTAAATAGTTTTTGTTTGCTGTGGAAATGGCTTATACCACGCCATGTGCAGTGTGTGAACAGAGAGATGTGTATGTCGAATGAAGATAAGATTCGTCAACTAGCTCAAGAAGTGATGAAGCTTGCGCAGAGTCGCTTGGTGCTGAACTTTCGCTTCTTAGACACGGCGTTAGATAGGTTGCCACTTAATTGCTCTGAGGCAATTGAGACTCAAGCAACTGATGGTAAAGCTCTTTACTTCAATCCTATCTTTGTTCTTAAAGAGTACCGTGAAGATCAAGCTCGTCCAGTGCATAACTACATGCACTCTTTGCTCCATTGCGTTCTCTACCATCCTTTCTCGGCAAAAGAACTAGATTGTGAGCTGTGGGATTTAGCTAGTGATATAGCAGTATCCAACACTATCCTCGAGTTAAAGAAAGATAGCATTGCAACTAATAATGATGCAGCAATGCGCTCGCATCTAAATACCATTCAAAAAGAAGTTAAGATCCTTACTGCAGAAAAGATCTATCGTCATTTTCTTGCCAATCCACCAAGTGATAGCAAGCGACAGGAATTAAGAGATCTTTTTACTTGCGACGAGCATAGTCCTTGGTATCCGTCAAAGGACGATCAAGCTAGTGGAGCGGGCGATTTAGCAGGTGATGAGGCAAGTTCTAGTGGCGCTTCATCACAGTCATCAAATGGTGACTCAGGATCACAGCCATCAAATGGTAGCTCAGGATCGCAGCCATCAAATGATGGCTCAGGATCTTCGCAAAATGGTGGACAGCCTTCTGACGACAACTCAAATCAAAGTGGCCAGGATAATGTTTCCACGATCTTGCCTAAGAACCCAAATGCAAACAATAGTGGCCTTAGCAATACTCCGTATATTGCAGGCAAGCAACAAGCCTTGCTTGATATGTGGATGTCTATCGCAGAGAAGATGCTCACTGATCTTAAGACCACCTCTAAAGGTATAGGAGATAGCGCTGGATCTTTGATTCAGAACTTAACCGAGGTAACTCGCGAGCGCTATGACTACTCTGAGTTTTTAAAGAAATTTGCCACTTTTAGAGAAGAGATGAAGGTGAGTCCAGATGAGTTTGACTACGTCTACTACACCTATGGTCTTGATCTGTACAAGAACATGCCGCTCATTGAGCCTTTGGAGTATCGTGAGGTTAAGAAGATTCATGACTTCGTGATCGCCATTGACGTCTCAGGCTCGGTGCATGGTCCTTTAGTGCAGGCTTTCATGAACAAGACCTACAACATCTTGATGCAAAAAGAGAGCTTCTTTAACAAGATTAATTTGCACATCATTCAATGTGACACTGAGATCCAAAGCGATGTGAAAATCACCTCACGTGAGGAGTTTGAAGAGTACATCAAGCACATGCAGCTAAAAGGATTTGGTGGTACTGATTTTAGACCTGTATTTACCTATGTAGATAAGCTCATCAAGAGTGGCGAACTTCATGATCTTAAGGGTCTTATCTACTTTACTGATTGTATGGGACAGTTCCCTGCTAAGCCACCAGAGTATAAAGCTGCTTTCGTCATGATCCGTGGTGAATATGATGATGTCGCGGTGCCTTCATGGGCAATTAAACTGGTTTTAGATAAGTACGATCTCTAGGCACTCATAAGTGCCTCATTGGTCAATCACTCAAGCCTAGGCAACGCCAAAACCTACCAAAGCTCAAGCAATCTTGAGCGCAAACAGGCTTTAACAGCACTGAACTGGCATTAGTACAAATAATCCAGTGCTGTCCACGGTGCCTAAGTGCCTAGCTTGAATGACTACAGAATTAAGCAATACAGACCTACATTTACTGAGGGTTTTGCCTTGAATATTAAACAAGCAAAAGATCAAATCAAAAACGCAGTAACCGTTTACTTTTCAAAAGACGAGTTCGGTGATTACTTAATCCCACCTGAGGTTCAGCGTCCAGTGTTCTTACTCGGCCCTCCAGGTATCGGTAAGACTGCTGTAATGCAGCAGATTGCCTATGAAGCTGGTGTTGGTCTGATTAGCTATTCCATGACTCATCACACCAGACAGAGCGCCTTAGGTCTGCCACTTATCGAGCATAAGAAGTACGACGGCAAGGAGTACGCGATCTCTGAGTACACCATGTCAGAGATCATTGCATCCGTGTATGAGTACATTGAGACCACTGGTGTTAAAGAGGGTATTTTATTCTTAGATGAGATTAACTGTACCTCTGAGACTTTAGCTCCTGTAATGCTGCAGTTCTTGCAGTACAAGACTTTTGGTCGCCACAAGCTGCCAAATGGCTGGATCGTCGTTACTGCAGGTAACCCACCTGAGTACAACAATTCTGTACGTGAGTTTGATATTGCCACTTGGGATCGTCTGCGCCGTATTGAGGTTATCCCTGACTTTATGGTGTGGAAGGAGTATGCCCAAAGCTCAGGCGTGCACCCTGCGGTCTTTACTTATCTTGAGACCATTAAGTCAGACTTCTACAAGATCGAAACCACTGTTGACGGTAGATACTTTGTGACTGCACGTGGTTGGCTTGATCTTAGTGCTATGCTCAAGCTCTACGAAGAGAAGAATATTAAAGTTGATCTGCCGTTAATTGAGCAATACTTACAGCATCCAAAGGTCGCTAAGGAATTTGCCCTTTACTACGATCTCTTCAAAAAATATCGCTCTGATTATCAAGTAAGCAGCATTTTAGATGGTCAAGCTAGTGATGAGATCATGGCTCGTGCAAGTAACGCAGCATTTGATGAGCGCTTAGCTTTATTAGGCTTGATGTTAAATGCGCTGCATGAAGATATCTGCAAGGTTAACGATGAAGAGGCGATCTTAAAGGACTTACTTGCAGTATTAAAAGACTTTAAGAAAGGAGTAAAGAACAATCCAAATACTCCACGCTATCTCTTTGAGACCTTGCTGCATAATTACTCCAATATGCTGAAAAATGCCGCAGATCGTGGCACCGTAACGCAAAGTGTTATTCGTCGCATGAAGGCTGTAGAGAATATCCTGCATGAAGAGCTGAATATCATTGGTAGCGAAGAGGACAATGAGGTAGCTTTCAAGGCCGTTAAAAAGGACTTTGATAAGCGCGTCAAGAAGATGGAGAGTGATGCAGATAAGGTTGTAGGTAAGCTTAATGCTGCATTTAAGTTTGCCGAGCAAGCCTTTGGTGAGGGTCAAGAGATCTTGATCTTACTTAGCGAGCTGACCATCAACAAAAATGCCGTAAGCTTCATTAGCTCCTTCGGTTGTGATGAGTACTTCAAACACAACAAAGAACTCCTCTTCCATGAGCGTCAGATTGAGATCATCAACGTCTTAAACGACCTTCAGATCTAATCTTCCTAAAGCTCTACCACATCATTAATGGCTAATTAACGCCATTGTTAGCTACACTCTTAATTGAGTGTAGCTAAGTCTTATCCCATTAACTGAATAGGAATCAAAATTACATCAGTCCTGCATATTTTCAGAGGTGTCTATGGCACTAACTACAAGCCAAATCTTGGCCTTAAAGTCATTAAAAGGTGTTGGTAAAAAGTCGATTCTGAAAGTAGGCAACAGTATTTCAGGTATTGTTAGTACGTCAGAGCTGCTTGGCGCTCTAGCAAAATGTTCTGTTAAAAAGAAAAATCCTGATGGTGCAGGCAAGGTTCTTATTACAGCTTCTGATTTAGATGCGGCTCTTAAGACTGCTCAAGAGATCATTGATAGGGCTAAAACCAATCAAATAGGCCTTATTTCCTACTACGAGCAAGACTTTCCTAGTTCTCTACGGCACATAAAAACCAAAGATAATAAAACTGAAGAACCAGCTATTTTGCTCTTCTACAAGGGAGATCTTAATGCTCTTAAGTGCCCAGGGCTAGCGGTAATCGGAACTCGTAACAACACTGCTAATGCACAAAAAGCTGGTCTGTATTTATCGACTGAGTTTGCACGTAGAGGTTTTTGTATAGTTTCAGGTTTGGCAGAAGGGTGCGATACGATTGCACATCGTGGTGCTCTAAATGCCGGGGGTAAAACCATTGCGTTTCTTGGCCATGGTCTAGACAGTGTCTACCCGCCAAGCAATAAGGATCTTGCAGAAGAGATATTGCTTAAAGGAGGTCTGCTTTTGTCTGAGTACGATGTCGGGACACCTGTTACTAAATACAATTTAGTAGCCCGAGATCGCCTACAGTCAGGCTTAGCATTAGCTACATTAGTCATCCAAACTTCAGTTAATGGCGGAACCATGCATGCCGCTAGGGTCTGTCTTAATTCGGGCAAGCCTTTGTTTGTGGTTAAGTATTCGGATGAAGAAACGGATCGCGCCCAACAAACTCAAGGCAATCACGAGCTAGCTAAAGAGGCAGGGGCAGCTTACATTAAAGGTACAGACGACCTTGATGTTATAGCCGATATGATTCTCAACAGCGGCACAAGCATGCAGATGTGTCAGAATAACTTTGATGGATCATTTATCAATGCCTAAGCTTTAGCTAGTGCTTAATGTGCAGCTGCAAGCGGCATAAGATGGGCATTTAGAGTCGCTAATTATTAGCTAAATATTTGCTTGTAAGATGGGAGATAAGAAAGATTTATTACATGTTCAGTACTAGCTTGGCACTAGCATAAGGACTTTGATCTTGGCTTTATGCTAATGCACAACTAGCACTGGTTTATAGTGCAATAAGTTTACAAGGGGTCAGATATGGACTTTTTGATTAGTGATGATGGTGAGCTTATTGCCTACCGTGGAGTGGGGGGCGCTGTGGTCATTCCTGAGGGCGTGAGATTTATTGCCCGTGATGGTGTGTTCGACCCACAAGTTAAGATCACCACTCTAACCTTGCCAAGTACCTTGCTTGGACACAAGCATAAGCTAGGTAGTGACAATCAGGCACATGTGCTGCGCTACAACGAGAGTGCTGCAGGATACACCGTAGAGCTCTATCAGCGTGATACGTCTAAGGCGCTGGCTGCTAATGATGAGCTATTTGAACTCTTATCATTAGATCTTCCAGACCTTGAAAGCTATGAGGTCGCTGAGGGTAATCTCGTCTATAGAGCCATTGAAGGTGTGCTCTTGTTCAAGCATGATTTTGTCTTAGATATACCTAAAAGATCGCCATTTCCATTTAAGCTTGAGTGCTCATATCAAGAATATATTCACTCTGATGAAGCTAAGGACACTTTTTCAGGGCCGCCGCTAGCTGCGTATTTGGACGAGGAAATTGTAACTCCAGAGTTATTTGCCTCGTATCAAACATCTGAGATCTTTGACCTGTCTACTGACAATCTCTGTATTTTCTACGCTCTAAAGGCACATGCGATACGTGAAGATGGATTTTCTTGGTTTCCTAAAGAGAACAACATTGTCGTAGCGCCAAATCTTCATAGTTGTGACCTCAACTCCATTATTGTGCTCTTTGCATTGCTTGGCTTTTGCTATAGGCAAGAGTTGTTTGATGAAGAGCAAGCAAAGGTATGTAGAGCTTTTCTGTATTTTGATGAGGCTAATTGCTATCGTCGCGCTAAAAACTATGGTCTCAAACGAGTTTGTCAGTATTACGAAAACTTATGGGCTCAGGGTTTTGTTCACAAGCCAGTCATAGAAAACTATGTGGATGCAACTGAGCAGCTTTTTGAATCGATACTCTATGGCACAGTTGATGATGTGCGCTCATCTTTAGATTTTGATGATGTTGTTAGTGATGAACCGTCAATAGCTGAAGAGTTTGTATTCCTTGTCGCTTTTGCAGTGCAGTTAGCTATTCGCTATGGTGGTGTACAAAAGCTTAAGTGCTTGCTATCTAAAGATAGAGTGCGTCAGTACCTCCAAGCCTATATCGATGAGATTAGCTACAAGGGTAATACCCGGGATGGGATCTGGGGAGTCATTGGCAATAAGCCTACCTTCACGAGAGCAGGTTCACTGTTTATTAATGCTCAAGGTGAAGTACGTAACTTAAGCCCAATAAGCGTTGAGGAGCGCTTAAGTTGTTTTGAGTTTTTGGCACATGACCTACTTAATGTTATTTGTGTCAATGAGTGGAAGTGCTTCTATGCCTATATGTTAGGCCGCTCTGATTTAGCTGCCACACTATTAGATAAGGCAGATCTCAAGGACTTTGTAGTCAATCTTAGTCAGTACACGAGTCAAACTGACGATGCTGAAATTCTTGAGTACAACACCACGTTAGCTAGCGTTTTAGAGTCTAATCCACAGCACGTCATTGCTTTTGCCAAGATGGCCAAAAGCAAAGGCGCACTCCTTCGTTTAGGTTTGATTCATGACCTTGCAATAGTTGTTAACACCGAAGAGCTTATTCATGAGCTATTCCCGCTTGTGTACATAGATCATGATGCTTTAGAGGTCTTCTTCTATAGGGTTGTGGGTCAAGAAGCTCCAGAGTTATTACAAGCCATGTTGTACTGTGGCTATGATTTTGATGATGAGATCTTAAAGAGATTTGCCACTATCGCAAATGATACAGCTAATCATGAAATGGTGGCTACTCTTCTAAACTATCAAAACCACAGACGTAAGGAAAAAGATAGTACCTTAGCTCCGACCTCGCCATTGACGCTTTAGTACGTAAAGCAAACAAGCACTTATGAGGATTAACTATGGATTTTGTAATTAGTGATGATGGTGAGCTTCTAAGCTATAGTGGCTTAGGTGGATCAGTTGTCATTCCAGAAGGCGTGAGATTTATTGCGCATGAGGGCGTGTTCGATCCACAAGTTAAGATCACCACTCTAACCTTGCCTAGCACCTTACTTGGACATAAGCATGAGCAAGGGAGTGACCATCAGGCACATGTGCTGCGATACAACAATTCCGCTGCTCTTAGCGTTGAGCTCTATCAAAAAGATGGCGCTGCGCCACTTGAGCAGGATGATGCGCCACTTGAGCAGGATGATGTGTTATTTGAGCTTTTGGAGTTAAAGCTGCCATTTTTAGAGAGTTATGCTGTAGCTGCAGATAACGCAGTATATAGCGAGCGATCTGGCGTGCTGATGTTCCAAGATAAATTTATCCTCGACACTCCATCGCAAAGTAGCTTGCCGCTAGCTATGGATAGCTCTTATCAAGAATATATTCAAAGCACTGATAATAACGATGCTCTGCAAGGGCCACCAGTGATTGTGACTATATTAGATGAGCTTGTGTTATGTGAGAGTCTCGATAACTTTCTACAAAGTGAAGTGTTTGAGCATGGCGTAGATAACCTATTGATAGTGTATGCGCCAAATGCAAATGAATTCTTTAAACACTACTTAACGCCTAGACATAATTTAGTCATAGTTGCCCCGAAATACCAAGTTCATGATAATCAAAGGACTTTCTGTTGGCAAAGTCTTTGTGGCTTTTGCTATAAGTCTGATGCATACGATGAGCAAAATAAAGCTTATTACTCATCATTGCTACTTGAGCATGAGAACAAAGTATATCCTTTTGCCAATGAGCAAAAGCTTACGAAAGTACTGTCATATTACAAAAATGTATGGGCTCAGGAATCTGATCCTTCTAAGCAAGTTTCTAATGCTCAAGAGGCTGCGCTACAGATAAAGTTGCAGGTTCTATATGGCAGTGAAAGGGATTTTAAGCATTGCTTAAAAAACAAGAAATATATTAAAGACAAACATATCGAGCTAGTGACGATCGTCGAGCTAGCACTTAGGTATGGAGGGCTTGCAAAGCTTAAGGCACTGCTCAACGAGTCGATATTTAGCGAAAGCTATAGAAAACATCTTGATGATATCTTTGCCAGATCGATGTTCAGTTTCGGCTTGTGGCAAGTAATTGGTTATGAGCCTAGATTTGGCAGTGCCATGACTTTGAATGTTGATAAGCACGGTGAAGTTCATGGCTTGAAGCCTATTAGTATTGAAGAACGCCTTGAGTGTATTGAGTTGCTTACAAGGCAATTGTTAAGGCCGAATTACTCCAAAGAATGGCGTTGTTTCTATGGCTATATGCTAGATCGTCAAGATTTGATTGCTGATCTTATTAGCAAGGTTTGTCTTAAAACCTTTATAACAGATAACAGGGATGTAGTTAGTCAGATTGAGCGTGATATCACTTATACAGGCGTTTTATCCCACAAGGCGTCAATCGTGGTTAACTTTGCCAAGTTAATCAATGAGCTTGGAGTAAAGCTTCCTATATCTGTAGAACCGCTAAAGTACAGAGTGTCAGGCAACGTTGAGCTTATTAAAGAGCTTTTCCCGCTCATAACAGTTAAGGATGACGACATGTTTGAAGTTCTTAGCGCAATCGTTAGGGATGATGATATTGACTCACTAAAAGCTGCCTTGGACTCATCGTATGACTTTTCAAGTAAGCTAATTAAGAAACTTGTACAATACGCGTCAGATAAGTCACAAGCCGAGATGGTAGCAATCATACTTGATTACCAAGATAAGTTGCGCAAACATGGTGAGCAAAGCGTAGGCGTGCGCTCCTCATTAACTTTGTAGCTTGCTTAATTTAGCCTTAACTGTTGGATATAGAGCTCTAGCGGGCGCTGCTACCTCTATACGATGCTGTAGCTGTTGTATATAGAGCTCTAGCGGGCGCTGCTAGCTCTATACCATGCTGTTTAGTCTTATTTTATCTAGGTGTTATTTTTAACTTTTGTATGCGCTAAGGAGCTTAGGTAGATGGATTTTGAGATCTCACAAGAAGGTACGCTAATGCGTTATTCAGGCGCGGGCGGTGATGTGGTGATCCCTGAGGGTGTTAAGTTCATCGAGCATTATTCAGTCTTTGACAATGCAGATAAGATTACATCCTTAACGCTGCCTAAGAGCTTCCTTGGCCGTAAGTTTAAAATCGATTATCGAAATGGCTTTGTCTATAACGCCACAGATAATAGCGTAAGCCATTGCTTTGTTAATACTAGGGCTAGCAAGAAAGTTGCTTCGCTATCAGGTCGTTACTCATATTTGTTCATACCATCACTAAGCAGACTAGAAAGATACATTGTTCATCCTGAAAATCCAGTCTATGAGAGTGTTGATGGTGTACTCTATAGCAGCTGTCGCACTTTTCTGATTCATATGCCAGAAAGTTTCAAGGACACACTGACCTTGGATGATAACTTTTGGAAAGTCCTCAAGCCAGCTGACGGTACGTTATTTAATGTAGATGAAGTTACGTATACGCGCCATTATATATCTGCAGACATGTTTGATGAGATTGCAAGCTGGTGCTATCCAAAACTTACTTTGATTGCGCCAAATGTAACTCGTTGTGAGCCTTACAATGAACATGGACGATGGAACATTGGCAATAGACACATTACTGTGATAATGCCTAAGTTACCTTTGAGTGAAGAGAATATTGCCAGCGTTGGTTGGGGACTGCTTGCAGGCTATTGCCTTAATCAAGAGTTCTATGATGCTCAGAGCGCTGATGCTTACATTCAAATGCTACTTAGATATGAGTGTGAACTCTATAGATTTGCTAAAGAAGTAATGGCTCCATGGATACTTGATTTTTACAAGAAAGAATGGTCCCAAAAGAGGCTGCCGAAGATTGATAGATCAAGCGATGTGGGTTCAGCACATTACTTATTGGAAGTAGTCTTAAGAGGCAGTGTACAAGATCTTCAACAATTGCTCGATGAAAGTCTACAGCCTCTTACAGAGTCGTTATGGCGTAAAAGAAATGCTATACAAGCTGTCGATTACGCCATTGCTTTAGCGATACGCTATGGTGGTGTAGATAAGCTGCGTTTGCTGTTAGATGCTGAAGCTAAATTGCAACGTAAACCTAAGACATTATCTGAAGAGCTTCATAGCAAACTCTATAATTATTGGGTTACAGGAGATCATCTGTTTTGTAGTTATCAAGCGCACTCAGCGTTTGCGATTACCTCAAATGATGAGGTAAGAAACATGACTCCACTTGACGAGGATGAGCGCTTAAAGTGCCTAGAGCTCTTGTGTGATAGAGAGATATTGATAATCGAAGATAACAGAGATTTTAATATGATCTGCACTCTTGCTTTGCTGTGCTGTGATTTTAAGATCGCCAACTATTTACTGTCTCGAGGCGTAAACCTGCAAAGATTCATGCAAGAAGAAAAAGAGTATCTTAGAGACGTTAACTTTTACAATTGGCTATATAGTGCTCACTTCAATCATTTTCCAGGCGTTGTCAAATTCATTGAATTGTTAGCTAGTGACGAAAAGCCAGTCTCTTATCCACCTAGCTGTATTTCTGTGATCATTCAGGAATGGCCTGATGAGTTTGCCAAGATCTTTAATCTTTTAGATGTCAAAGCAAAAGATCTAGTAGAGTTATTTGAACAAGCAATCTTGAGCTCCTCTCATAGCGCGGTTAGTACAATCATCAATTCTAAGCACATTAAATCTAGACAAACCTTGAGTAAGCTTCTAGATGTGGCCACAAAGCACAATGCTCATGAAGCCACAGCAATGCTCCTTGAGAGGCAACAAGAGTCTAAAAGCAAGACCAAAACCAAAAAGACTAGCAAAAAGTCATCATTAAGCTTGTAGCGGCACAAAAGTAGTTGTTTGCTATCACTATGATTGAGCTTAGTTGGTGCTCAGCTTTCTATTTAGCGATGGGCACTTAGCAGTGAGGATATTCTATGGACTTTGAGATCTCAGATGATGGCACGCTGATTCGTTATTCAGGCGCGGGTGGCGATGTGGTGATCCCTGAGGGCGTTAAGTTCATTGAGCGTGGTGTAGTATTCGACAACGAGATGAAAATTACATCATTAACGCTGCCTAAGAGCTTAATTGGCCGTAAGTTTGAGATCGACTATAGAAGTGGCTTTGTCTATAACGCTCAAGACAATAGCGTGAGCAACTGCTTTGTTAATATGAGACTAAAAGAGCAAGAGGCTAATCAAGAAAACCTCTACTCTTATTTGTACTTGCCTTTGCTTAGAAATTTAGATCGATACATTGTTCATCCAGAAAATCCTATCTATGAGAGTGTCGATGGTGTACTTCTTAGCAAATGCCATAGGTTCGTCATAGACATACCGTGCCAGATGAGTCGATTAGTGACCTTGCATGAGGGATTTGAGAAAGTTCTACGAGCATCTGATGGAGTAGAAAAAGAAGTAGACGCTGTTAAGTATATGGGAACAGCTCTAAGCGCTGGGCAATTAGATGAGATGGCAATGCTGTGCAAAAGCGACATGGTGTTGTTTGCGCCAAACTTAACACAATGCGAGATGTGTAAGTTACATGGACGATGGAATAAAAGAAAAAGAAACATTGTTGCGATAACGCCTGAGTTGAGTTTGTTTGAAGAACTTGTTGATAGTCTTGGTTTGGGGCTACTCTTAGGCTATTGTTTCAAACATCAAATCTATAATGAGGAGGTTGCTGAACAATATATCGACATGTTGCTTAGAAATGAGGTGGAACTCTACAATTGGGCGGTAGAAGGCTCATCTGCTGCGGTACAAAAGTTTTACAAAGAAGAATGGACTAAAAATAGGCTGCCTAAGATTGATATATCAACGAGCTCAGGCTTCAAGCAATATCTTTTTGAGGTTATCTTAAGAGGCAGTGTGCAAGATCTTCAAGCTCTGCTAGCTATAGATCCAAAGGTGCTTCGGGAACATATTCGAGTTCAGGAAAGATACATCGATGTTTTTAATTTTGCTATAGCGTTAACCATACGCTACGGCGGTATTGAAAAGCTTCGTGCGATCTTAGAGGTTGCAGATAAAGAGTACCGCAGATGTAAGTCATTGCCGCTTCATCTTAATCACTATGGCTATGATCTATGGGTAACAGGTGACCATATTCTTTATCAAGGAAAAGAAAATTCAGCGTTAGCTTTTACCAAAGATTTTGAGGTAAGAAGCTTGGCTCCAATTGATGAACATGAGCGTTTAAAGTGCCTGGAGCTTTTGTCAGAACGTGGGATTTTGAATATTAAATGTGATAGGGCTAGTAACCTTCTTTGTTTTTTTGCTTTGCTCTGTGGTGATTTTAAGATCGCCGATTATATGATTTCTCATGGAGCCAACATGCAAACATTGATAAGCGAAAAAAAAGAGTATCTTGTAAAAATAGAATTCTATCAATGGATACATCACGCCACCTTTTATTGTTTGCCAGGGGTTGCCAAACTCATTGAGCTATCTTCTACAGAGGAAAAGCGCTTCTCCATGCCATTGAACATCATTAATTTGTTCATGCAGAAGGGGCCAGATGAGTTTGCTAAGATCTTTAATCTTTTAAATTTGAAAACAAAAGATATTGTTGACTTATTTAGAGTATCCCTCTCGCGCTCATATTCTCAGGTTGTTCATGCAATCATCACATCTAATCAGATTAGATCAAAACAAACCATGACTAAGCTCTTAGATTTGGCCACCAAATACAAAGCTCATGAAGCCACTGCGCTGCTCCTTGAGAAGCAGCAAGATTTTACAAGTAAGGCTAGAACCACCAAGACTAGCAGAAAGTCATCTTTAAGGTTGTAGCTGCACACAAAGTACTTGTATGCTATAACTATGCTTTAGCTTAGATGTAGCTCAGCTTTCTATTTAGTTATGGGCACTAGTAGTAAGGATATTCGATGGATTTTGAGATCTCAGATAATGGTACGCTAATTCGTTATTCAGGAGCGGGCGGCGATGTGGTGATTCCTGAAGGCGTTAAGTTCATTGAGCGTGGTGTAGTCTTCGACAACGAGACTAAAATTAAATCATTAACGCTGCCTAAGAGCTTAATTGGCCGTAAATTTGAGAGCTACTGGAAAAATGGCTTTATCTATAATGCTCAAGATAATAGCGTAAGTAACTGCTTTGCTAATACTGAGCTTAATGAGGAAGATGCTACTCAAGACAACCTTTACTCTTATTTGTATGTGCCTTGGCTTCCCAATTTAAAAAAATACATTGTTCATCCTGAAAATCCAGTCTATGAGAGCGTGGATGGCGTGCTTTATAGCAAATGCCGTAGGTTCGTCATAGACATTCCATACGTGTACCGTAAAGAACTGACCTTGCCTGAGGAATTTGAGAAAGTCCTTGAAGCATATGAAATGTCAGGAAAATGGGTAAATAAAGTTAGGTATATGGGAGCCTCACTAAGCACTGAGCAATTAGATGAGTTAGGTCGCTTGCCCGGCGACAAAATGCATTTGTTTGCGCCAAAACTAACTCACTGCGAGCTGTGTAAGTTAGATGAAACATGGGATAGAAGTAAAGATCGCATTATTTCGATAATGCCTGAGTTGAGTTTGTCTGAAGAACTTGTTGATAGTCTTGGTTTGGGCCTA